>JAYURE010000828.1:0-8033 GCA_043756345.1 Deinococcales bacterium
GCTACCCCCGTCTTGCCCCAACACCGGCACCTAGCGGGCCTGGGGCGCTACTTCGCAGGGGGTGACTTTTGGAGCTTGTCCCATTCTGCGGCTGCACCCTTTATTGTTTCTCGAGTGGCTGCTCGATACCGTGTTGAGCGGATTCTGGCGGTGTTGACGTGTTTCCAAGTTCGGACTCGAAGCGTTGCCGCAACCGTTTGACCGTTTGTCGTGCCGCAACCCGGCCTTCGAGGGCTTTGGTCGCCCGTACCAGATGCTCATTCAGGCTTTCATCAAATGGGTCAATCTCGAGCAATCGCGTGGCGAGTTGAATGCAACGTCCGTACTGTTGGCGCTCAAACCAGGTTTTGCACCATTCCAGACCGGACTTGAGGGCATTCACGTTCAGGGTGGCGCGTTCGGTCTCGAGCCATTCGCCCTCGGCCTGCGGCATGAACGGTCCGTAGAGTTTGAAAGCTTGGGTCACGCTGGTCGGGCTTTGTTCGGCCAGTGCAGCCTCGAACTCGAGCACATCCCAGGTGATCTCGAAGGCGCAATTGATCGAGTATGTTTTGTTGTTTGCATCGTAAGGGACGCTCAGGCCAGGGATTTTCTTTTCGAGTTCGTAACGCACCTGATGGAAGTACAGGCGTGCCTGGCGTTGTGGCACGTCCGGGAAGAGGTCAAGTAGCACCTCTTGAATGCTCGAGCCTTCAGTTCGGGTCTGGGAGGATCTCAGCAGGTAGGCGAGCACTTCGGGCGCACGGCGCAATTCCAATCGGACGGGGACCGCGTTCAATTCCAATCGGACTTGCCCGAGTGTCGTCAGATGCAACCGTGCTGCCAATTGCATATGGGAATGTTCGTTTTGCGTTCGGTACGCGGTCAACAGGTCACTGGCCGAGTGTGTGGGTCTGGCCGTCAAATGCTCAAGTACGGCTGGCAGTGATGAGATTTCGTTGACCATCGAATCTGCCCGCAACGCCCTCCAGATGACCGCTGCCCGCCCGAGCGCCTCGTCTGCACCGTGGGGATTGCAGTCACTCAATTGCGCCTCGGCGAGCCAGAGGATCGCACGACCGGCGCTTCGTTCGGCGTGCTGTTCGAGGAAGGCATCAACGGCGCGTTGGAAGTGCCCGACCGCCAGTCTGGGCTGATTGGTGCGCAAGTGAAGTTCTCCCTCGAGCAGTGCCAGGTCCGCGAATGAAGTCGGGGTTTCGCACGATTTTGCGGCCCGGTCCAGGTGCGTTCGTGCCCGATCAAGTTCGTTCATGGACATGAATGCACTGGCAAGACCAAGTTCGGCGGAACATTCGATCACGGTGTTGCCAACGGTTTGCGCGAGTTGCAAGGATTTTCTGAATTGACTGGCGGCGGCCAACCATTGCCCTCGAGCGACATCGAGCAGTGCCAAGTGGTACTCCAGCGATGGTAACGAGTAAGCGTCCCCTTCCAGAAGAGGCCGGGAGGCAAGCAGGTCCGATTCGGCCGCCTCGAGCAGGTCAAGGTTGATCCGACTTGCGGCCCGTGCAAGCAAGAGGCTGCCACGCATGGCCGATGAACCTCGCTCCAATGCGAAACCATAGTAATGATCCGCACGAATATCGTGCCCCAAATGCGAGCAGACGAACGCCAACGCCTGCGCGATGCCCGGTAGGGCAATCGTTCCTTGATCGTCGTCATGGGCGCTGACCCAGGCGCGTTCAAAAGCGCTCAGGGCTTTCTTGTAATCACCGTTGGCCAGGGCCAACATTCCCGATTGCCGTTCGGCAAAGGCACGATCAAGTCCAACGAATGACGCGAGGTCCAAACGGTCGAGCGCTTCTTGGGCACGGGCGAGTTCGCCAATGGACTGCTGCGTGAAAGACAACTCAATCCCCGCCTCTTGGCAGCCACGGCGTCTGGATTTCAACAGGAGGTCTCGAGCCTCCAGGCCACGCCCAAGAATGGCGAGGGCGTACCCGGCCCACCGTTCATCGGTGGCGCTGGGTTCCTGAATGGCTTGAAATGTGAGCCAAGCCGTTTCGTATTGACCGCCGACAATCAACTCGAGAATGGTGTTCAACTTCTAATCACCTCTTTGATTTTCAACAATTTGGGTTCAACGATGGTGTGCGCTCGGGGTTCGACTCGGGGGTTCACCCAAGAAATGTCTAACGGTTAATTCGTGGCTGTGACACACTCAATACGAAGCGTGATTAGACTTTCTGGCATGATCCTTGCGCTGTTGCGAGTCTGTCATGGACTCATTTACTTCACTTTAAGCATTCTCGGGCCAAATGGCGTTATGCGCCTCTCTGCCAGGAACCTATTCCGATCACTTCCTCGTAGGCTCGAGGGCATTGTTGCCATGGGGAGTTGTGGCTGCGTTTTAATGGCGACACGACCATGATTCAAACCGGTCGCCGGTTTCATACTCGAGCCATCGCACGGTTGCTTGCCTTGACCATCGGTGTGGCCTGGTTGGTTGCTTGCGGTTCAACCGGCGGCAATGGTGGCACGAATCCAGATGGCACGGTCGATCCACTCGGGCAGGACACGGCAAATTCCACCATCGGTGATAACAGCAAAAATCAGGCACAGTACGATTCATCCATCGTTGACGGCAAGATTCAGGCCGTACCAACCCTGCGTCCGCTCGATGGCATCACTGGCCCCTTCGGTTGGACCGGAACACGGGTCGTCTCGAGGCTGCCCGCCACTTTTGACGAACCTGCCGCCGTTGCGGTCGATACCAACGAGGGCGTCGTTGCCGTGGGCAGTGACCGTGAACCTCGGGTGCCGAACCGCACGGTGGCAACCTTCATCACGCGCCTGAAACCGGATGGCTCGCTCGCCTGGACGAGCACCTTCTCGAGCAAGGCCGAGGACAAAGCCACGGGCTTGGCGTTGGATTCCGCCGGAAACGCCTTCATGGTCGGGTACACGTATGGCAACCTGAGCGGCATTCCAAACACTGGCGACAGGGATGCGTTCGTTGCGAAATTTGATCTCAATGGCAACCGCCTGTGGTGCCGTTTGATCGGCACTGAAGGTCGTGATGGTGCGACCGGCGTAGCCACGGACGCGGCTGGCAACGTCTATGTGACCGGGTACACCAGCCGCGATTTTTACGGTTCACCCGTGGCCGGACTGCGGGATCAATTCATTGTCAAGTTCGATCCGAACGGTGAGGGTGGCTGGTCGCGCTTGTTGGGCTCGAGCGAGAACGAAGCGTCGGGTGGCATTGCCGTGCAGGGCAACAAACTTTGGATCGTCGGTGGCACCGAAGGCCCATTGCGTGGCGAACTCAACGCCGGAACTGAAGATGCGTTTATCAGTGAATACGACCTCGAGGGAACCCGAGTCTGGACAAAACTGTTCGGCACGCCGAAGTTTGACCGGGCCACGCACATCACCAGCGATGGCACGCAAGTTTTTGTGGCCGGAAGTTCGACCGGCAATTTGCGTGGCGAAACCAATCCGCGTGGCGATGGCCGAAACGCCTTCGTAGCGCACCTGACGGCGCTCGGCGAGATCGCCTGGTCGCGGATGCTGCCGGTCCTGGCGTACACGCCGTACAACGGTGGGAATCCAAATGCGCGTCCGGGATCGGTCTCTGTCGCAGGTTTGGCGGCGGTTGCGGGACAAGTCTTCTTGTTGCCGTTAGAGGATGGTTTTTTCAATTGGAATCCGATTGTGCGTTTCGACTCGAGCGGCAAGTTGACCAAAACGAGTTTCTTAACCATGCCCGATGGCACCTTGAATCCACTGAGTTACCAGCCGGTCGTGTCAGGATTGGCGGCCACACCAGCGGGCATTTACCTTGGGGTGCAGCGCGATTTTTATGATGTCAACATCGCGGCCCAGGACAACGCTTCGGTGGATCGTCTGACGCTGGATTTGATCAAGCTCAGACCGTGAAGGCTTGAGGTGAGGCTGGGTTTGTCTCGAGTTTGTCTGTCTTGGTTCTTGAGTCGGCAAAAAGGTGAAGCTTTGCACCAGGGACGGCTTTTCTCGAGATGTTTGTGATGTTTTCGACGGCAGTGATTGAGTTTCGGTGTTGAGATTGAACTCGGCGGAATCCAGCCTCATGACGTTAGGGCGATTCAAACCAACGGGAACGTTCGCACAGTCACCGAAGACGACCTCGAGTCGGATTCAAGTATCAAAGTTGCGTTGGTGAGTGTCTTCTGGATTATCATGAAAGTTCATTTAATACTTTACTCATGTAAAGCAAGAAGAATCAAAAAGGTAATCGTGTCAACCGGGGGCGGTTTGATCGTTTTAAGCACGCAAAACTTTACCAACACGAAGTCAGCAAAAACCCAATACAAGCCCAATACGCGCATCGCTCATGATTGAGCGGTGATGGCAGCAACCCATCAGCAAAACACCAGCGCTCTCGAGGCTGACCTCGAGACAGATTTGCCATTGCCCGAATGCTACTGCCTAATTGACTCCGCTCGATTGTGACTGCCGCTCTTAAAGGACTGTGACGCCATGAAAACCCCCTTGATCACCGTGTTCGTGCCCACCTTCAACCGCGCTCACCTGCTTGGACGGGTGTTTGAAAGCCTCAAAGTACAAACGTTTAAAGATTTTGAATGGGTCATCGTCGATGACGGCTCGAGGGACAACACCAAGGATCTGGTCGAAGGCTGGCAGCAGCATTCCCCATTTGAGATCCAATACCTGCGCAAAGCCAACGGCGGCAAACACACCGCAATCAATCCGGGCGTGGACCTCGCCAGGGGCGAGTTCATGGTCATCCTCGATAGTGACGATTGGCTCGCACCGAACGCGCTCGAACGGCTGCTTGAGTTGTGGCACAAAATTCCAGATCAAAGCCGTTACTCGGGCGTGGTCGGATTGTGTGCCCACCCGGACGGACGGGTGATCGGTGATCGGTTCCCGCAGGACGTGTTTGACTCCAACGCTGTCGAGTTGACGCACGCCCACCAAGTTCACGGCGACAAGATCAGCCTCTCCCGCATCGATGTCATGCGAGAATTTCCGTTTCCATTCCAAGACTTGCGCGGCCTGGTCACGGAAGCACTCGTTTGGAACCGCATCGCGCAAAAATATCAGGAACGCTACGTCAATGAGATTTTCGCCTACAAAGAATATCTCGAGGAAGGATTGACCGACCGTGCCCTCGAGTTGCAAATCAAGGCGGCACCAGCGACCCTGCTGTATCATCTCGAGTTGTCACAGGCCAAGCAACACCTTCCGTGGACAATCCGTTTGAAGTCTTTGGCAAATTACGTGCGCTTCTCGTTGCACGCCGGTCACGGTGCGCTCAAGACGGTGCGGGATTCGGGCTCGAGCCTAAAATGCCTCACATTGCTGCCATTGGGCGCACTCTTGTTCTGGCGCGACCAGAAACGGTTTGCTTCACAGCTCAAGCAGCCTCAAACCACCGTGCTTTCAAATACGGCAGGCGACTGAAATCAATCACGATCTCGAGGCTTGCTGAAGTCCACTTTTCTTCTATGACTTGATTGGGATGAAGGCGCAACCTCAACGCTGGCCTCGAGATCGCCCTGAACACCAAGCAGTCCAGGTTATGGCCTGTAAATCTCAGCGCTCGAGAGTGGCACGCCATCACTCGAGAATCCACCGTAGACGAACACTTGACCGTCTTGCAATTGCACCGCACTAAAACCCCAACGTGGCTCGAGCATCTCGCCGGACGCGCTAAATCTTCCGGTTGTCGGATCGAACAATTCCGGTCGAAAAATCGTTTTGGCATTGACATCGTTCGGGTGATACGTGTCCAGTAGCAAGAGTTTGCCGTTCGGCAATTGAAAGGCCCGTGATGCGGGTGGCTCGAGCCTCCCCTCGAGCATGGTTCCAACCTGACTGAAACGTTCGGTGCGCGGATCAAAGACCTCGGCTTCAGTCACGAATTGCAAAGGCAGTTCGGCCCCGGAGCCTCTGGTGCCTCCTGAGACCAAAAACCGACCATCGGCGAGTGGCGTCACCGAATGCAGGTATCGGGGAAACCTCATGTCCGAAATTTTGCGGAACGTCATCGCCTGCGGATCGTAAATCCGGGCGCTGACATTTGCCGTTCGGGTGCTTGGATTGCTGCCATCCTGCCCGCCAGTCACCAGAAAAGTGCCGTTCTCGAGCAACATAAAATCCGAGTATGGCACCTGATCTTCCGGGTCTGAAGTACAGTGGCTGCCGTCCGTGGCCCCAGTGTTGGTGAAAAACGTTTCCACGCGAACCATTGTTGGTTTGCCATGACAAGCAATCACCAGGATCACCTTTTGGCCTCGGATGAACTGCCGAATGACGTATTCCTGGCTTTGCTCACCCTCAAAAAAGGCTGGACCGGCTGGACCGTCAAAACGGGTGTACGTATCGGTTGCAAAATCGTATTTTTCGTACATTGTTACGGCACCGTTGAGCGTCACATCCGGGATTTTGTGCAACATCGCCGCGCTGCCACCGGTCGGAAAAGCATCCTCGAGCGTGTAGCGAAAAGATTCCTCCGTATCGACTGGATTTTTGATCTGACCGAGTGCCGAGAACATACTCGAGCTTGGATCGAACAGGTAAAAACCTCGAATTCTGGCCTGTACCGGACCGTCAAGGCCAATGGTTTCGTAAGGGATTTTGCCAACCACCACTTTGCCGTCGGCTAACAACAGGCCAGGAACTTGAACGTATTGCGCCCCTGCCGTGCCCGAAAATACCGACCCCGAGGTGCTGCCCGCAGAGGTGAAGGTTCCACTGACACTGCTTGAACCAACCCGTAAACTGACCTGGGCTTGGCTCGAGCCGAACGCATTTTTCGCGGTCAAGGTATACCTGGCCGAATCGGATGCCGCAATTTGCAGCGAACCGGACCAGCCTGACAGAATCCCAATGCCTTCGTCAATCTCGAGCTTGGCATTGTCGGCGACAGTCCAGGAGAACGTTGGACGTTCACCCGGTTTGACCTCGTTGGGTGAAACCGTGAATTTGCTGATCCTTGGTGCGAGGTCAAATGCTGGTTTGCATTTCCAAGCGCCGAACGCGGAAGCTTCAGGGAACTGAAGCACTTGGGCGTTCTCGAGACAAACGCTGGTGAATTCGACCGCCCGCACCGAATTTGGAGCCTCGAGATTGATCGTGCGTAAGGCATTCGACGTGGCATTCCAAGACACGCCAACCAGCGAACGTGGCGAAAGTTCCTCGAGTTTGTACCGACCCGCAGGAACATTGACGAGCACACCCTGCCAGCGTTGAGCACTGGTTTCGGGCGTGACCTGAAGTTCGCTCGCCTCGAGAGGTGTTCCATTGGCATTGATGTGGGTCAGGCGAACGCCCCAATTGGGAATGGCAGATTCTGATGGATCGAAGCGTCCATTGCGATTCAGGTCATAAACGCTGCGGATTAGCAGATGAACGCCCGTGCCTCCCGCACCGAACAGATTGACGGCAGGTAGGTTATCGGCCAGGGCTCGCTCGAGGCTCGGTTGTTCACCCAAGTCCGTGACAGGATTTTGATTGCAAGCGGCAAACAAAAACGCAATCATGATTGGACAGACTCGAGACAAGGTTTTGAGCAGCACACTAATCACCTTCCGAATCGTAGGTGGAGAAGTTTAGGCTCAGATAGATAATGAAATGTGGATTATCAAACCGGATGACAAGCCCGACACTGACGGTCTCGAGCAATCCAACCTCGAAACACCTGGTGATGTTCAAAGCCAAATTGAAAAGACGATCATGAAAAAGGGAACGCAAATACAAATTGCGTTCCCTTCCGATACCCGCCTGGGTTTGGGGCAAAAGCCCTTCCCGAACCGGGGTGGATCACGTCATCAGGTTTAGATTGCGACCTGGAGGCGATCCAGAGCTTTCCCCGACGAGCACCTACACCAACTTGATTCGTTTAACAGTTTGGATCACCTCCTTTCTGATGTGTGCTTACTCTATCAGAAAACTTCAGGATAATATGAGCCATTTGACTCAGAGGTTGAAGATTCTAGTCAGGCCAAAAATTCTCGAGGTATGCGTGTGCTGAGTTCACTCAAGAAAACCGCCTGGAATCAGCCTCAATTCAAAACTGAAGTTCA
>JAYURE010000829.1:0-2880 GCA_043756345.1 Deinococcales bacterium
GTGCAATTCTCGCGCGACCCGGCCTCGTTCTTCCTCTTGCGCCTGCGTGAACAAATTCAGGTACGAACGCAACTCGAGGGCGCGTTGTTCCTCTTGGCCTCGTGCTGCGATCTCATCGGCGAGTTGACGTTTTTCCGAGAGGTCGCGGGCAATCGCCAATCCACCGATCATGCGTCCATCTTGGCGCAGCGCATTGAGGTTGACTTCGAGGTACGCGAGCCGCCCGTCCTTGCGCCGCACCTGCCCTTCATAGGTGATGGCCGATCCACCGAAAAGAAGCGAACGCCAAGCGCGTCGCGCCTCGAGTGCCGCCGCCGGTTCAAGCAAACTCGCGTACTCGCGCCCGATCAATTCGGATGGCTCGAAGCCAATCGCCTCGAGCACCGCCGGGTTTGCGTAATTGACCCGACCCTCGAGATCGGTGGTCAGGATCACGTCATGCGCGGCCTCGGCCAGCAAACTGTAGCGGGATCGTTCGGCTTCGATGCGGGTGTACAACCTCGCGTTCTGAATCGCCAACGCCGCCTGATCCGCAATCGCCGCCGCCAAATTCGCTTCGCGTTCGGAAACGCTCGAGCCCGCCAGCACGGAATCGGCGTACAGCAATCCGAGCACCTGACCTTGCGCCACGATTGGCGCGATCACACACGATTGCGCCTCGAGCAACGCCGAACCTTGATCCTCGAGTGACGGATCGTTGACGACATCGTTGAAGAACATTGGGCGACGGGCGATCAGCAAGGTTTCAAACGCATCTTCGACGATCACGAATGGACGTAAGCGTTCCAAATCCTGATCGAAACCGAAGGCGTACAGTTTGCCCAACTCGGCACGGTCATCCTCAATCGAATCAAAAAAACCAACGAAGCAGCGCTCGAGGTCCAACGCATCCGTGACCACGAGCGCCAAACGTGACAGCACCTCGTCCAACTCGAGGGTCGCTCCGGTCAGACGGGCAACGCGCAAGAGGACGGCCTGTTCGCGTTCGCGGCGAACTTCCTCCTCGAACAGACGTGCATTCTCGAGTGCGACGGCGGCTTGCGTGGCGAAGAGCCGCAAGGTTTCAACATCGGTGCCCGCAAACTGTTGCGAACGCTCGAAGTACAATGCGAGCGCACCCAAACGTTGCCCTCGAGCCGCGAGCGGCAAGGCAATCATCGATTTGTACGGAAAGCCCAAATCGACACCAGGTCTGTCGGCGGCACTCAAACGTTTGGCCAGCACCGGAGCGTCCTCGCGCATGGATCGCCCAATCGCGCCCGTGCCTGCCGGAAAGCGCAATGCTGTCAAGAATGCTGTCTCGAGGCCAAGCGACAAACGCGAAACCAGCAAGCCATCCTCGAGCCAGAAGGCCACGACCGCGTTTGCGCCGACCAAATCCAGCGCGTACTCGAGCGTGCGTTCCAGAATGACTGAGAGTTGCAAACTTGAGCCGAGCGTTAAAACAATCTCGCGCAACGCCTCGGCGGAACTTGGCGTTGGACGAATCTCGCTGACCTCTCGAGCCTGCTGGGTGTTTGCTTTCGCTGCTCGAGTCACACTTCAGTCTACGGGCCGAAGTCACGCGGGCGCTTACGCCGATTGGCTGAACATCAGTTGGTTGTCTCGAGCCACACCTCGAGCCTTGAAACGAACTTGCGAGTAGATTGAATGGAACGTGAAACGGAACCTGAGCAGAATCCTGTTTGCAATTTCATCCGCGATCTTGCTGATGACGGTTCTCTCTGCACCGAGTCCAACCATCAGCACTTGGTTGATTCCCAAACTGCACTTTGTTTTCGGCCATGAAACGGGCGAGCCGGTCCAAATGTACTTCCAACGCACGCCCGCATTTGACGCCAAAAAACTTGAGATCAAAAGCGTGACGGTTCCCGGCCTGAAAGTACGGTCCTGGCAATTGTTCGAGGCGTTCGGTAAACCCCTGCTCGAGATTGATTTCCAACCCAAACCCGGCGATGACGTCAACTTTGACAGCATCCAAATCAGTGACGGCAAGCGCACTTACACCGTTTCTGTTGGCCCGAACCGCGTGATGTACCTCAAACCCAAACCAAAATACGAACTCAGTTTTGAAGTGCTCGAACAAATCCCCAACACCCGGCTTTACCTCGCCATGCAATTCTTTAACGACTCACCGCAAACCGTGACGATCAACCGAATCATCTACGCGCCCAAGATCGCCAGCACCAACCGCATCCTGCTCAACCCGGCCTACGACAGCATTTGGTTCACCAAACTCGAACTCTGGTCTCGAGCTTCGGTCACAGGTTCAGGCGTGCTGCCACCGTTGCCGGACAAAGCCAAATACGCCGATGCGAACAACCTCAATTTGAAAATCTCACCATCTCGAGGATTCTCCGCCGCAATCGTAGAACCATCCTTGAAAGCCAAGTATTCATGCTTGCGCTTGCCTGTCGCCAAACGACCCGATCCGAAAATTCGACGCGACAATGCCTACCTGCAAGCCGTGATCGAATACCGTGTCGGCAGCGGACCGAAACAGTTGTACCCAATCCCGGATGCGATCCAAACCGATGTTTGTCTGTGACGGCTCGAGATCAAGATGGACGCAACGGATATTCGATGCAAAAATATGGGTAATTCTCGTCCGGCTGCGACTGGCCTTTGAAACCCAGGCTTTCATAAAATGGCACGGCTTTCTTGCTGGCGTACCACTCAAACCAGGTTGCACCCTGAGACTCCGCCCACGCTCGAGTCGCCTCGAATAACGCTCGACCGATGCCTTGACGACGGTGTGATTCACTGACCGCAAGGCTCGAGAACCTGATTTGCTTGATGCCGCTCATCAGGTATTCGTCCCACTCATGGGCTTTAGCAATTCCAACAATTTCGCCATTCAATTCTGCAACCAGCACGACA
>JAYURE010000830.1:0-8025 GCA_043756345.1 Deinococcales bacterium
GCCGCTTTGTCGTGCCTGAGGCAATACTTTCGTGCTTAAAAATCACACGTCTCTTAAAAAATAGGCGTTACTTTAAACCCATGAAGCGCTCCCGAAGCCAACTGAACAAACAACTCGCCGTTCTGATCCTGACCCTCTCGAGCCTGAGTGGACTGGCCGCAGCCAGCCCCGCCCAAGACCTGTTCGATCAGGCCACCCTGTTTCTGGACTTCTACTACAACGGCTTCTCGAGCAGCACGCCACGTGCCCTGGCCGCCAAATACCAATCCGAATTGCGAACCGCCTGCGAACCCAGCGGTGATGCCTGTGAGTACCCGGTCGCCATCGGTGTGATCCAAAAAATGCTCAAGGACCTCGGCGATCCGCACAGCAATTACTACACGCCAGCCCAACTCGAGGCGTCCCGTTCAGCACGGTCCGGTCAAGGCTCGAGCGCCTTGCGCATCGGTTTGGTGACCAAACAAGTTGAAGGCACAGGCGAGCGTTTGGTCCTGGACGTCGTTGAGAACAGCCCAGCCGAAGCCGCAGGCATCAAACGAGGCGACCGCATCACCGGCGCGAACGGCACGCCTTTGCCAATCGACGAAACCGAGAACGGCAAAACCATCGCAGGCCTTGCCGCGACCGGCAAGGCGTTCAAACTTTCGATCAAACGGGCGGGCAGTCCGCTCGAGATCAACGTTCAAGGCAAGGTTCTGCCGGTGCGAGCCCCATCGTTGCGCCTGATTTCCGGCGGCACGTACCTGATGCGCATCCCAGATTTCATGGGACCCACCGTCGGAGCCCGGATTCATGAACTGGTGCTCGAGGCCCAAGAGAAGGGCGCGACTGGCCTGGTCGTGGACTTGCGTGACAACGGTGGCGGTTTGGCGACCGAATGCCTGTCCGGTGTTGGCGCATTCATCGGTGAGGTCGCCCGGGTGCGCGAAACAAAACTGGACCGGATCACCGAAGGCTACCGCAACGGTCAACTCTACCGGCGCGACTCCAAAGGCACCGAATCGATCACCACAACCCTGAAACGTGTCGCCCGCTGGGAAGGCCCTGTAACCGCCATGGTCAACGCTGGAACCGGTTCCTGCGGCGAGTACTTCGCTGCCGACCTGCAACTCTCCAAACGCGCCACGATCATCGGTGAGACCACCGTCGGCGTTGGCAACACCAGTACCCAGATTCTCGGCCTGCTCGACGGCTCCGGCCTTCAAATCACGTATGCCAAGTCCTTGCAGGCCGATGGCACCCCATACCCGGAACGTGTCAAACCGGACCTCGAGATCAAAGACGATTTGGACTTGCTCTCGAGCAGCGGAAGCGATCAGGTGTTGAATGCGGCCCTCGAGCGCCTGAAATAAACAGCTTGAAGAGATATAACCGGATAAGCAGTGGAAGGTGGAAAGTAACAGCAAAACCAGGCTCGAGATTCAAGGTTTTATCCTTGGCTCCTTCTTTTCACTTTGAACTTTTCACTTTGAACTTTTCACTTTGAACTTTTCACTTTGAACTTTCCACTTTGAACTTCTCGAGCCTCGTCCCAATCCGAGGCCGCACCCCGTAAGCGCTTGAACAACCCCTTCTCATCCCCTCGAGCCTGTGATACACTCCCAACTCGCGGGCGTTTTGGTCAGCAACAGCGGCTCGAACGTTACGGACTTCAGGCTCCACAAGGATGTCAACCATGGCCTTAACACCAGCAGAAAAGAACCAAATCATGAAAGATTACGCCACCGCCGAGGGTGACACCGGCAGCGCACAAGTGCAAATCGCGCTCCTGACCCACACGATTAACCGGCTTTCAGGCCATTTGACGGCCAACAAAAAAGACAAGCACGGTCAACGCGGCCTGCAAATCATGGTCGGACGCCGCAGTGGATTGACCAAGTACTTGCGCGGCAAGGACTTTGAAGCCTACCGCAAACTGATCGAACGCCTCGGATTGCGCCGCTAAAGTCGAAACCCAAGATCAATCAACCTCGAGCCTCACCGCTCGAGGTTTTTCTTTGGGCTTTTACCGTTTCGCTTTTACCTTTCTCCCCATGCCCTCAATGTTCGAGATGCACGTGCGGCAACCAGCGTTTCAACCATTCCGGCAACCACCAGTTCCATTTTCCGGCCAGCACCATCACCGCAGGCACCAGAATCAAACGCACTATCGTGGCGTCCAAGGCAACCGCGACGACCAAGCCCAAACCGATGACTTTGTTGGCGACGACATCGCCCTGCAAGAAGGCTGCGAAAACGATGATCATGATCAATGCCGCGCTGGTGATCACGCCCGCCGTGCTTTGCAAGGCCAAACGCACGGCCTCGCGGGTGGAGAGGCCCGCCAGATGCCCTTCCTGAATCCTCGAGAGCAGGAAGACCTCGTAATCCATGGACAGGCCGAAGGTGATGGCAAAAATCACCAGGGGCAAGCTTGATTCGATCACGCCAACGTCGGTGGGCACAGATAAAAGGTTGGCGAACAAACCATTTTGAAAAACCATCGTGATGATCCCGTAACTCGAGGCGACGGTCAGGCCGTTCATCAGGATCGATTTGAGTGGAATGACCAGAGATCGGAACGCTATCGCCAAAATGATGAAGGTGGCGACACAGACCACGCCGATTGCCAGCGGCATGGCTTTGACGACCGCATCGGCAAACTCGAGGGCCAACACGGGCAGGCCACCGACGAGGACAGTGTTGAATCCGGCCATTTCTGCCTGGCCGCGCAACTGCTTGATCCATTGCTTGACCTGATCGCTGCGCACCGGGTTTTTGGGGATCACCGCCAGGTGAATGTACTGCCGATTTTGTGAAATGTACTGCCGGGTCGCATCGACCGCCGCGCCCAGGGTCACGCCCAAACCGGTCGCGTCATCAGAGCGTCGTTCTGGAGCGGCATTCGTCAGGGCCGGTTGCTTGCCCAGCAAGAACGGACTCGAGACCAAACGCACTTCCGGCAGTTTGGAAAGGGCCGCATCCAAAGCCTGGAACTGTGCTCGAGTCTCACTGCTGTAACCACGGGGCTTGCCCAGATCGATGACCAGATCGAACGTGTCCATCGCGCCACCCAACTCGAGCGGTTTGATCAACTCGAGTGCCCGCCTGGATTCGACGTGTTTGGCCAAACCGAACGCACCAGTTGCGCCCAATTTCATGCCGGAGGCGGGCAGAGCCAGGCCGATCATGACGCTGGCGCACAGGCCCAACCACACCCATGGGTGACGCATCACACCGACCGCCAACGCACCCCAGACCGGGCTGGGTTGATCCAGGCGCAAGCTGCGCCGCAACCGGCGCGGAATATTGACGTTGTTGCCCAGCAAGGCCAGCAGCGCGGGCAGCGCGGTCACACTGGTGATCACGGTCAACGAAATCACGATCAGACCGGCCACGCCCAAAGAACGCACGAAATCCAGGTTTGGGATCAATAGTGAACCCATCGCTATCGCCACGGTCAAGCCACTAAACAGCACGCTACGCCCCGCCGTGCGCGTCGTGATCGCCGCCGCCTCTCGAGGCGCACGGCCACGCTCGAGTTCTTCACGGAAACGGTTGACCATCAACAGCGCGTAATCGATGCCCGCGCCCAAACCGAACAGGGTCACGACACTCTGGGCGAGGCTCGAGACGTTCAAAAATTGGGCCAAGCCGTACAGGATCGCCAACGTGGTCGTGATCGACATCAGTCCAACCATGATCGGCAAACCAGCCGCGACAAACGCACCAAACGCGAAAACCAGCACAATCGCCACCAAGGGCAAGGTCGCCAACTCGCTGCGGCGCACATCGGCCTCGGAACGCTCACCGAAATCTCGAGTCACCGCTGTCGAACCGGTCAGCAGGTACTTGACATCAGGCGTCTCAGATTGACGCAAGAGCACCAGCACCTCCTCGAGCAACTGCACTGGCGAAACACCCGTCTGCAACAAGGTTGCCGTGACCGTCTTGCCATTCGAGACGCCAAACAACTTTAACGGGGACGGATCATCAAAACGCGAAATTGCCTTGATGCCCTTGATTTTGCGCAGCCGTGTGATCAACTGCCCGTAATCGGCCCGAAATTCGGGATCGCTGCTCGGGCGTGTTGATTCCGAAACGATGATGCTCGTTTCCTGCCCAGTCAACCCGAACTCTTTGGACAAGAGGTCAATCACCTTGACGCTCTGACTGCCCTCGAGCACATCGCCTTTGGCGCTGAACGCACTCGGCGCGAGCCGCGCCAACGGAATCGCCACGATCATGATCAGCACCCAAACCAGCAAGACCGGCACGGACCGTTGCGAAACCAGACGGGCGAGGGCGTTGAACATTCGGGTTCAGACTACCGCGTTGAACGTGTGGAGATACTGGGCTGGTGATCGTTTTGATCACGGGCTAGAATCGCCCTGATGTCAAGATCTCGCCTTACCTTAAATCGGCTGTGATCAAACGATAACGCATGATTCAGGAAGGCATTTCACGAAGATAGCAGGGGCAAGTCTTGACTTGGAGGAACGGCGTGCTCGAAAACCTCAGCATCATCATTCCAGTTTTCAACGGCAAGCACGTGCTTGCAACCGCGCTCGAGATTTTGGAACGAGACGCGAGCGAAGCCGAAGTCATCTGTGTCGATGGCGGCAGCACCGACGGCGCACTCGAGTTGGCCAGATCAAAATCTTGGATCCGCGTGCTCGAGGTTCCCAATCACGGTTGGGCGCACGCCAGCAATCGCGGCTTTGAAATCGCCACACGACCAATCGTGCTGACCATGAATTCCGATTTGTTCCCCACCCGCAAATCGCTGCAAGCCATGACGCAACGCCTGCTCGAGCACCCAGCCCTCGGTGCGGTCGGCCCGGTGATCAACAACCTGGACGGCAGCCGACAATGGGGTTTCGGAAGCCTCTACTGGCCCAACTGGGTCACATTGACTGCGCCCGCCCGAATCAACATCCTGCACGGCGCTTGCCTGATGACCCGGCGCGATGTCCTCGAGAAGATCGGGGGTTTTGACGAGAATTTCTTTTTTTACAACGAAGAATTTGACTGGTGCTGGCGGGCCGGAACCGCCGGGTACACCCTCGAGATCCTGCCCGAAAGTGTCGTGCATGTCGAAGGGGCCAGCACCGGCAAACGCAACCCGAAAATTCAGATCGAACAGAACCGTGGCAGCCTGTACCTGCTGCAAAAACATTTCGGCGGCCCATTGTTGGAATGCTCGAGACGGTTCTTTCAACTCTTGGGTTGGGCGGCAGGGTTTCTCGATCCGCGCCCCGAATTCAAACTGGCCTGGGCGAGCATTGAAACCATGGCCAAAAAAGGTGAGTACATCCAGGACGCACCGTTTCCACTTTCAGGGCGTGGCGAAGTCATATTTAAGGCTCGAGAAAAACCGTGAATGCAGCACTGGCCAGCATCCCGCTGGTCAGCATCCCATTGGTCAGTATTATCGTGCCGTTGTACAACCACGCGAAATACATCGAAGCGACACTGGAAAGTTTCATCAACGAAGGCCATCCGAACCTTGAGGTCGTGATCATTGATGACGGCTCGAAAGACAACTCGTTTGATGTGGCTCAGGCATGGTTCGCGCAGCATCCGAACGCTTTTACAAACGTCGTGCTCGAGCGTCAAGAAAACGCGGGCATCACCAAAACCCTGAACCGGCTTGTCGCACGAAGCACTGGCGAATTCATCACGATGGTTGCCAGCGATGACCTGCTGCTGCCCGGTGGCATTCAGGCACGGCTTGACGCACTCGAGCGTCGCCCGGACTGGTTATCGGTCTTTGGCGATGCCACCATGATCGACGAACAAGGCATTCAAACCGCAAACAGCGCCCTGAACAAAATCAACCGTACCAACCTCAAAGCCCTCGAGAACGATCACCTGCGAACCCAAGAATTGATTTTGCGCTGGAGCGTCCCCGGTCCTGTCCTGCTCTCGAGGCGCAAGGCCTTCGACCCCGAACGCGGTGTTGGAGCGTATGACGAAACCATGTTCATCGAAGATCGAGATTTGTACCTGCGCCTTCTGGCCCGAAATGCGCTCGGATTTGTACCACAAGCGGTTGCGGCCTACCGGATGCACACCCGCAACACGATTGCAGCACCAGAGGCCCAAGCTCGGGTGTACAAAAGCATGTTCGAGGCGGAATCAAAACACCGAACGAAATTCACTGGTGCGAACCGCTGGGCACTCGAGTTGATGCGAGTCCATTCAGAAAACAACCTGAAACGGGTTGAAAGCCATTCATTGACATGGCTGATGTCGATTCTCAGCCTGATCAGCCTCGAGATTTCGCGTAACGCATGGTGTTTTATGCAGGATTTGAATGTCTTGATGACTAAGGATTGAATTTTCCTGTTTTATTCATAATCCCATCTCGGAAACCAAGAAAGATGTTTTTTAAGCGTTCCCGCTTGTTGTCCTCGTAAGCGAGCACATGAAAAAGCTCACGCCATGCGATCAAAAAATCGTTCCAAAACCACTTTGGTTCTCGAACAGCATACTTTTTATAATTCAGAATTCGATTCCGCGCAATGTAATATTTTCTGAGAACACCATGGACATAAATCGGAAAATGAACACCCAAAAGATTGATCTCGAGTTGCTGACCAAGATTATGACTGACCACCCAAGCCTTGTTCTGAATCACTTTGAAACGCTGCCGACGGCAACGCAAGCAGAATTCGATATCGACACCATCGATGAAGTACTCGTCCGCAAAAAAACCAACCTGGGAAACGACACTTGAGCGGTAAAGGCTGCCAGAACTGATCCCAGAGTGGACTTCCAACAGGTCATGACCAACCGAAGCAGATGGTGCAGCACCGAGCTTTGCATCACGCCAATCGGGAAGAAAAACACCGACAGGTCCAAACTGTCGTTCCGCCTCGAGCATCGAATTCACCATGCCATGCGCAAAGCCTTGTGGAATACCGCTGTCCTGATCGAAGGTGAATACAAATTCGCAACCCAGTTCGATCAAACGCCGAACTCCAGTGTTAAAACCGGTCGCAATACCCAGATTTTCCGCGTGCCGAATCAATTCGACTCGAGCATTCAGCATTGGCCCGAGCGCGGCCCGGCACGCCTCGCTCGAGCCGTTGTCCACGATCACCAGGGCATCCACCTGCGCCGCCAGAATCCCCAGGTTCTTGAGCACGTCCACTTCCGGGTTGTACAACACCACAACCGCGCCAACACGGGGACTCGAGCCTGAATCGGAGACGGTCATGCGCCTGGAGCCTACCAAATCAAGCCCGTATGGACATGGGTTGGAGACTTGAAACCCGATGCGCCTCTCTCAAAGCCAATCCTTTACCCAACTCGAGTAAGACCTGCAAACTTTGCGACCCACACGCCAAAATGGACACGAGAAACCGTCCCGAGCGATTATCCTCAGGTATGAAGTTCCACCGCCCTCTCGCTGCCGAGGTTCAAGCGTGACCATCGTTGAATTGCTGAAAACCATGGTCTCGAGACGCGCTTCGGACGTGCATTTGCATGTTGGCAGCGCACCAACGGGCCGGGTTGATGGCAAGCTCGTGCCATTTGCGAACCGAACATTCACGCCGGACGACACCAAAACGATTGCCCGCAGTTTGTTGACCGCCGAACAATGGGAAGAGTTCGAGTACCGTCACGAACTCGATTTCGCGTATTCCCTGCCGGGCGTGGCGCGTTTCCGTTGCAACGTCTTCCGGCAACGCAACAGCATCGGCATCGTCATGCGTGTGATCGGCGATGCGATCCCCAGCTTCGAGGCGCTCGGGTTGCCCAGCCAAGTCTTGGGCGAATTTGCCAACATGGAACGCGGCTTGATCCTGGCGACCGGTCCGACCGGTTCGGGCAAAAGCACCACGCTCGCCAGTTTGGTCGATCACGTCAACCGCACGCATTCGCACAACATCATCACCATCGAAGATCCGATTGAGATTTTGCACAAGAACCAACGCAGCATTGTCGTGCAACGCGAGGTCGGTACCGACACCAGCGATTTCCGGCAAGCCCTGAAGTACGCAATGCGCCAAGATCCCGACGTGATCATGATCGGTG
>JAYURE010000831.1:0-2879 GCA_043756345.1 Deinococcales bacterium
TCGTTTTCGTCGTCTCAGACACAAAATTCGGACTTTCGGTTTTTGTACCTCCCCTGCGAAGTAGCGACCATGCCCGCCAGGTGCGTCTTATGGTCAAGAAGGGGGGTGGTTCGAGCAAGCTCGAACCGGGGGGTCGTGCAGCACGCATTCGAGAGCTTGCTCGTGCGCGACCCCCGCCGCATTCGCGGCTACCCCTACTTCGCAGGGGGTGACTATTTCGCGTCTCTCACGCTGTTTTCGATTTAGTCGGAATAGATGCTGTGCCCACCATTCGCAGAAAACCGGTGGGCACAGCCCACCCTACAAAGGCTCGAGCCGTTACTTGCTACTTTTGACTTGGTTCTTCAAGGTGCGCGGTGTCGTTCAACCGCTCGAGTGTCCAGACCCGTCCGGTTGGGGTTTCCCATCTTTCGAGGACGCTGATGCTGGAGTGCAGGACTCGCAAGGTCCAAATGCGTGATGCGGCCAAGGGCGGGATTTTCAGCAAACTGGTGATCAACACTTGAATCGTGCCACCGTGCGAGAAGGTCAGGACATCACCAGAATCTGGCAGCGTCTCGAGCCAGTCGAGCACACGGGTTTGCAGGTCGGCGTAACTTTCTCCGTTTGGGGTGCGGCGGTGCAACGGGTCTTCGATCCAATGTTGAAATGCGGCCAGTTTGGTGTTGTCGCTGTTCAGGCCGCCTTCAAAATCCCCAAAATTCACTTCGCGTAATCGCGGCTCGAGGGTTGGTTCAAACCCGGCAATCTGCGCGGTTTCGCTTGCCCGGCACAAGTCGCTCGAGATCACCGCGTCGAAACTTTTGCCTGCGAACCGTGCCCGCAAGCCTCGGGCCTGAGCGCGACCATCGTCATGCAAGGGCGTATCGCTCCAACCTTGCCAGCGACCCTCGAGGTTCCAACCGGTCAGGCCATGCCGAACCAACCAAATGCGCAACGGACCAGTCGTGATCGCGTGATCGCCCTTGGATTCAGAGGTGCGTTCCGGTTCACCAGTTTCAGGTGTACGGCTCATGGTGATTCCTGCATTTCAACTCGAGACTCAGTTTGAGGTTTGGGCCGGTTGACAGTCGCGGGTTTGCCATCCGCGCCAATCGAAACCATCACGAAAAATCCTTGCGTCGCCAGCGTTTGCGCCCGAGTCGCCCGGTCCTCCTTGAAGACATCGACCCGCACACTCATGGACGTGTGACCGACACCGACGACCGTGCCGACCAGTTCGACGACATCGCCCGAGCGGATCGGCACGCGAAAATCCACACGATCAATCGAGGCGGTCACCACGGCGGTCAGGCTGTACCGTCCCGCCGCGAACGCCGCCGCTTTGTCCATTAAGGAAAGCATGTGCCCTCCGAATGCCGTGCCGAGGCTGTTCGTGTTGCCCGGAAAGATGATCTCGAGCATGTGCGCTTTGGAGTACTTGGAGTCGTGTTCTGCGATGGCATCCATGCTGGGTATCGTACCGTGAGGGATCGGAATGGGATGGGCAAGGCTTGAGGGAAAAGAAAAACGCCCGACTCGAGGAGCGGGCGTTCTTGGAGATATTCAACTCAATTAGAGGGTTGGGTCACATGTTCCTGGTGTACGACTTGACGCAGTGAATGCAGCAGCTTTCTGCCAGGTGGTTTTGAAACCAGAAGCGGTAAGGCCACGAACCCAGACACGACCATCACGACCCTGTTTCACTTCAATTGCTTGAGCTTTAATTGGGTTGAGAGTTGTGGGTTGGCTTCCATCTCCGTCAGGAACCACCGTAAGTTGCGCGACTGCCCTATACGTTCTTCCAGAAACGAATTTAGTGAAAGAACCTGTGATCTGTGTGCTAACCAAGAAGTAACTGTTCGGTGCTTTCAATGGGTCGGTAATCTCGTTATCAAGTGGTGGATTTTCACCCAAGAAGTTGTCGGGTGGTGGCAACAAGAATGCGACTTCGATATCTGATAATTCCAGGCCATTGTTGACATTAAATTGAATGTCCAAGTTGGTTTTACTGCCGCCATCTGGTGTGCAATATAAGGACTGTGCTCGAACATTTGAGATATCAGATATTGCGGGACCCGTATCAACTACAACAAAGCAACTCGAGAGTGTTGCGGCAAGGGCGGCGAAGGTTCCAAGTTTTAATCCAAATTTCACGACGTTCTGGGCGTTTTTCATGAATTTACAATACCTGAAATCAGCCTCGAGTGGCGTGAGTTCAAGTTAAATCCTGGGTTTAAGAAACCTTGCGCGGACCTTTAACAATCTTCGCACAAGCTCGAGCCATGAAAAATCCCCTCAAACCATCCGAGGGGATTCTCGAGCATCAACTTTGGGTTTATTTCGCGTTGGCGTTCCAGAATTTCACGGCGTCGTTCAGGGCTGCCGTTGCGGTTTTCTTGCCCAGGAATGCGGCCTCAATGTTGTCATTGAAGTTCTTGTACGTATCGTCCGTGTTCTTGGGTGGCTTGAACCCAGGGTTGATGAAACGTCCACCGCTGGAAACCATGCCTTTGCCAATCTCGAGCGGATCGTCACTCTTTGCTTTCAGGCCGGGATCGTTCTCGCAACCTTTGGCGGTACAAACGATTGGCACGACATTCGCAAATTTGACTTGGTTCGCACGGTTCGTCATGAATTGCGCGAACAACGCGGCCTGCGGCTTGTTCTTGCTGGCACTTGGGATCACCAGTGACATCGCGCCACCGGTTTGAATGCCCGCCTTGCCGAGTGGGGCTTCAGTGATCTTGGTTTTCTTGTACAACTCGAGGTTCGCCTCTTTGACACGGGTCAAGCTGCTTGGCGCTCCAACGATGATGGCGACTTTGCCTTGGCTGTACAACTCGTTTGAAAGTTGGAACGCCTCTTTGCGCAGGAGTTCTTGCGGAATGATGTCTTCT
>JAYURE010000832.1:0-2874 GCA_043756345.1 Deinococcales bacterium
GAGCAGAGCGAGTGGCCAAAAGTGACGTGTCGGACGGGTTCGGAACCGGTTGAAGAGAAGCAGAAACAGGTGGAGAACTTAGTCCGCACGGCACTAGAGTATTCCGCGAACTCGAGCCTGAATCATTTCGCAATGTTGAACCGACTTCACATCGCCCGCGTCAGCGATGAACTTTCTCGTTTACCGTTGCGTACTTCCTTCAAACGCCCAGCACAGCTTGTGTCCTGTTCTGGTTGCCCGTCGGCGTTGCTTTCGTGGGGGAGCGTCGGGCATCGGCATTGGGGGTCAACTGTCAAAATTCCGTGGATGTTCGTGTGAAGGCCATCTCTCGAGCCATCTCATTGAATCAGGGGGTTTTACCAAATGAATTACCGTTTGCTTTTTGCTGCCGCGTTGATGCTGACCATTTCCGCCTGTGGGACCGTGCCTGCTGTGACTGATCAAACGAAAGATGTTTCGCTTGAGGCTGCCCGTGTGAGAACACCGCCAGCGCCAACGCCGGTCAACTTGGCGTTTCGCACGTATGTTGTGACCGTGGTGCGCAATGGTTTGACCTTTCGCGGGAATTTGAACATCACCAATCAGGCCGTGCCGAATCAGCCCGGAGCGTTGCGGGCCACGTTTGCCATTCCGAAATCAATTTACCTCGAGTCGTTTCCGGCCAGTGCTGCCGTGGTTGCGAGTTGGGTTCCGTTTGAGTCTCTGCCTGGGATCTTCGAAAATGCAATTTATTACGGCCTTCCTTCAATCATCACGCTTGGGGCAAACAACAGCATTGGTTTAAAGATGGGCAATCCCGATCCGAACAGCTTGAATCAGGGTGTGGTGGTGCTCAATTTAGTGGGTCAATTGGTGAAGCCTGCGCCCACTGTGGTGGGTGGATTTGCGAATCCAGATATCATCGGTAATCCTGCCGCTCCCGGAACGACTCCGGTCACGTCTTGGTCTGGCTTGTGCGCCGTGTCGCTTGGATTTTGCAATTGAGTTGAGGCTCGAGGTGGGTGGTTCAGTCCCGGTTGCCTGAGGGGGCGATATGATCGGGCATGAACCTCTCGCGTGAGGACATCCAGTTCTTCTCTGACGAGGGGAACTGGATGTCTGGCCCAACGTATGATTTGGATTTGACGGTTGCCGTAACCGATCTGGAAGCACTTAAAAATGCGATCTCGAGCTTTCCTGGAATCTTGCCGTGGCAGCCTCGAGACAAGAACCAACGTTCGATCCTGCTGCCTCGAGATGAATCGTTTCGGCCTGTCGGGTTGTTTCATTCGTGCATCGTTCGTGATGCGCTCGTGTCGTACCGGTTGGTGATTTATCCGCCGAGCATGATTTATGTTTGCGGCCTCGAGATTTGGCAAAATCCCAAAACTGAAGCGAACATTCTGGCCTTGCGCGAGCTTCATTGCAGCCTGCTCGAGTTGGTGCGTTGGATCAATGTTCGCGTGCCGGTGCTGCGTGCGAGTGTCTTTGATGAAACGAACAGTGAACCGCATCTCGAGGATGCCCAAGGTTTTTTCTGGTTGTTCAGTGACTTGTCATCACAGATTGGTTGGAGTGGGCGCACGTTTGAGCATTGGACTGGTATCGAGTTGTGATGCCTACTCGCCCAATAATCCCAGCGCAACCGTTAATCCTCGGTTGACCAACTCGAGTTTTGTTTCGTCTAATCGGCCCAGCAACCGTCCGAGTTTACTGCGGTCCAACGTGGCGATTTGATGGCAGATGATCACGCTGTCTCGGGTCAATCCTGATTCTCCAGCGTTGATGGGTACAACCGTGGGGCTGCGTGCGGCTTGCGTTTTGGAACTCGAGATGGGCACGACGATCAATGATGACCAGCGCGGTTCACGGTTCATGGTGTCATCGGAGATCAGCAGCACGGGCCGTTCGCCGCGTTGTTCGCTGCCGCTGCGTGGTTCGAGGCTGGCCCAGTAAAGTTCACCTCGTCGCACGGTTGGCCTTCTTTTTGGGTTCTGGCTTTTTGGGTTCTGGTTTCCATTCGGTTTTCTCGAGCATGTTTTGAATGCCGCTCGCCTCGAGTGTCGTGTCGAGGTCCAGTTCGGTTCCGGCGTGTTCTTGCACGAAATTGGCGAACTCTTGGCGAAGTCTGGTTTTCTCTTGCTGTTGCAACCATGCCTCGAGCGCGGTGCGGGTCAGTGTCGTCGCGGGTTGGCCTTGGCGTTCGGCCTCTTGGCGCAATTGTTGATAGAGCGCATCTGGCAGTGGAACGTGCAAGTTCCGGGTTTTGGTCAGTGCCATGTCAGAAGTATGCCACAGATTCATGGCAGAAATTGTGATCTCGAGTTTGCAGCGTCCATGAGAAAGGCCCGGTTCATCACAGGGTAAAATTGTGTGTGCCGACTGTGGATGAACTTCGGGAGCGCCTGCGCAAACCGCTCGAGCGTGAATTGGCGATGGGTTGCCAGAACCGTGTCGTCACGGCTGGGCTCGAGGCGTTGCTTGGGAATGTCGGGCAGCCATTCCCGAAGGTGCGTGCGGCCTTGGATGGGTACGGCGGCATGGACCCGGATGAACGGCGCGTGCGGATTCTCGAGGCGTTGGAGTTGTTGGAGGTTGAACGCAAACCGGTTGCGAGTGTGACTGCTCCAAACTCGGTCAATCCAACTCGAGCGAAACCAGTCAAACAGTTTGAGGCTCCCAGGCTCGAGCGCACGACTTTCACGCCGGATACGGATGTGGCCCGTTTGAACTTGCCACCCGCCGGTGCAAAAAAACTCGCGCAGTTGGGCGTGCGAACCATGCGCGACCTGTTGCACAATTACCCGCGCCGTTACGAGGACCGTCGCGCACTGCCCGGATTTCACGTCATCGAGGACGGTGCTCGAGCCACGATTGTCGGGACGGTCACGGCGA
>JAYURE010000833.1:0-7958 GCA_043756345.1 Deinococcales bacterium
CTTTTTTGTCTCGAGGGTCGGAACTGTTAAAGAACCGCTCGGGCAGATGCGAACAGGTCGAATCAATTGTGCCTCACACCGTTTCTCGCCTCGAGCCCGCTTTGGGGCAAATGATAAGATCGGGCCGTGAGCGCCGCGATTTACCAGAAGGCCAGACCGATCCATTGGGACGAGGTTGTGGGCCAAGAACACGTCAAAGACGTGCTCCGACCCGCCCTCGAGCGTGGCCGGATTGGTCACGCGTACCTGTTCAGCGGCCCTCGTGGGGTGGGCAAGACGACCACGGCGCGTCTTATTGCCATGACCGTCAATTGTGACGATGCGACCGCCGTCAAACCGTGCGGCGTCTGCGAATCTTGCAAAATGGTGATCGCGGGCCGCCACCCGGATGTCCTCGAGATCGATGCCGCCAGCAACAACAGCGTGGATGACGTGCGTGATTTGCGCGAGAAGGTCGCGTTGCAACCGATGCGCGGCACAAACAAGGTTTACATTCTGGACGAAGCGCATATGATGAGCAAGAGCGCCTTCAATGCCCTGCTCAAAACGCTCGAGGAGCCACCGGAGCACGCGGTTTTCGTGCTCGCCACGACCGAACCGGAACGTTTGCCTCCAACGATTCTGTCGCGCTGCCAGCATTACCGGTTCCGACGGCATTCGGTCGAGGAGATCGCGGGCAAGCTCGAGCGGCTCGCCACGAGCGAGGGCGTCAACGCACAAAAAGAAGCACTCGCCTTGATCGCCCGTTCCGCCGATGGCGCGATGCGTGACGGTGAAAGCCTGCTCGAGCGAATGCTCGCCTCGGGAGAACCGGTTTTGACACTGGCGCAAGTTGAAGGTGCGCTCGGGTTGCCGCCGCAGGATCGAATCACGAACCTGGCAATTGGATTGGCGAAAGGCGAAACCGCGCTGGTGCTCGAGACATTATCGGGATTGTACGGCGATGGTTTTGCGCCACGCACGATCACCGAACGCACCAAGATTGCGCTGCGCGACATCGTGCATTCGGTCTTGAATATTGGACCGGCCAGAGATCGCAAAGACAACTTGTACGACGACCTGACACCGGCGCACCTGTTGCAATTGATCAAAATTCTGGACGAAGAGGACCAACGTTTTGCCAGGGCATCCGATTTGATTTCGCTCGAGATGGCGTTCACCAAAGCCTTGATCGGCCCGGCGAGCGGAGGAGAGACCATCAGCACCGATGGCAACCTCGGTGTGCGTGTTGCAGCCCTCGAGCGGCAACTCAAAGAGGGCGGCGGCAGTGCAAGGCCCGCCCGTTCTGGCCCGCCCGAGTTCGATCCGTTCGCTCGAGCACCACGGGCGGCAGCAAAACCGGCAGAGAATTCACCGGTGGACGCGCCACAAGATGCGCCAGAAGCTCGGACTGAAGCTCGGACTGAAGCTCGAGCCGTAAATCCAGCAAGCTCGAGCCCAGCCGCGAACATCACACCGGGCGGAACCTGGGGCGACGTGGTCGCCAAAGCCAAACCGCAACTCAAAGCGTTCCTGCGCGAAGGCAAAGGCGACATTCACGGCAGTACGGTCACGCTCGAATACGGACCGAAACACAAATGGCACGCCGAACAAATCGCGGCCAAACTCGAGGATGTCGGAACGCTCGTGCGTCAAGTGTGCGGTGAAGGATTCGCACTTGAATTGATCATGCCGGACGGAACAAAAAAAAACTCGAGGGGAAGCAGCCCTGACGGGAATCGGCCCGACGGGGCAGCCGGTGTTGTGCGTGTCTCACCACCCGAACCTCGAGCACCATCCGGCGCAGCAGTCGTTGAACCTCGAGTAGAAGCGATAGTTGAACCCGTAGTTGAACCGATACGAGTTGAGCCTCGCCCAGAACCTCGAGCCGAAACGGTTCAAGTCCTCGAGCGTCCAGTCGTGATCGCAGAACCAGAAATTTCACGAGAACTTGAAGCGGACCTCGAGCCAGAACCCACAGTACCAACCGCGCCACGAACCATCCCGGCCTTCGTCCAAGATGGCCCGATCCACATTGCTGAGGCGCTGACACAAGCAATGCCAGCCGCACTCGAGTTTGATGCGTTGGGCAAACCGCCAAGCCCGGAAGAAAGTTTGTTCGGGGCCAAAACGTATGTGCAGGCGGTCGAGCCGGAACCAGCGAATCCAGAACCAGTGATTCAAATCCTCGAGCCTTCAGAACCCGAACCGGAACTCGAGATGCAGGCCGCGAATGCTCCCGCCGATGATGCGCCATGGTTGGAATCGTTTGAGGTTGCACTCGACGCGGGCGACGTGCCGTTTTTTGAGGAGGGACCGCCGCTCGAGTTGTATGACGTTGCGCCCGGAGCGGCTCGAGGCAGCGCACCACCGGCCAGTTCAGCCCCAGTCAACTCAGCGCGATTGGAAGCGCCCGAAGTCTCCAAATCCAGAAGCGCACCTCGAGCATCATCACAGGCCAGCACAGACGATGCTGAAGCCGTTCCTGAACTCCAAAGTCCAGCGAAACTCAAGGCGCATCCGAATTACGATCACCTCGCCAAACTCTTAACGCATCGGGTGCGCGAGGCGGGCGTGATCGAAAGTGCAAACAAACCCGCCACCGAACCAACCGGTGAAACCATCATTGAACCTGAAACTTCAGTCGCAACAGAAGAGACCAGCACAGAAGAGGCAGACGCATGAAACGAATCTCGAGCCTGATGATCCTCGCGCTGATCCTGGCCCCGCTGATTGTTCTGGGACAAGCGTTTGCAGAACCCGGCACGATCACACTGACACCATCCGAAAATGACACTCGCGGTCCAGTCTTGAACGTTATCAAACCGTTCGAGGTTCGGCTTGAAACCGATATTGCAGCAGCCAAAACCGCCACGATGAGCCTGATCCGCGCAGGCCGACCCGTCGGTGGTGAAATCCCATTGCGTAAAATCTCACTGGGCAAAGATGGAACCGCCTGGACCGGCAAAGCCAAACTCGAGTTTCCCGGCGCTCACATCCTGACCGTGCGCCTGTTTGAAGGCAAACGCATCTGGTCCGCCGCCATCGACACCCGCGCCCTCGAATCGGACGCCAAACCGTTCCCAGCAAGCTCGAGCGCCGTGCAAGACCTGGATTTCACCGCCACCGAAGGCAAAGCGGGCGGCGACACGAACGGACTGTGGGGCATTCTCGCGCTGGTTCTCCTGGCGGGCGGGGTGTTCCTGGCGACACGCAACGCCAAAAAACCGGTCCGTTTCGGGAAGTGAAAAGCAGAGGAAAGATCAAAGAGGAAAGAAGAAAGTAACAGCCAAGTTCGCACGCTCGAGGTTCAACCGTAAATTCCCAACCGTCAATTCCAGATCACCCTTTGAACGCCGAGGGTGATTTTTTCGTGCCTCACGGCACGCCTCGAGCATTGCCGGTCACTTATCGGGGCGCGTAACCGGCACGTAACCAACCGAGCTGCATATTGAAACCAAGAAAAAGCACACGCATCAACGGTTCACCCGAGACTCACACCCTTCAAGCCCCACGCCCCCTCAAACACACGCAGTCGAAAGGAAACAACATGAAAACAATCCACCTCGGAATCATCGCCCTGTTTTGCAGCTTCGGAGTTTCCTGCGGCAACCTGAACGTCCCGAACACAGGCACGAACACAGGCACGAACACAAATCCAATCACTGGCACACCAACCGGACCCGTCAGCGAGAAAACCGCCATCGCTGGATCATTTCAAATTGCTCGAGGTTTGGCCGCCATCATTGACGGCAACCTGCAAAGCACAGCCCTGGTCATCGGTGCGGTCCGACAACTGAGCAACGACCCGAACCGTCGCACCGGAACATTGACCGTCACGGCAGGCCCATCGTTTGCGTACAACGCACAACCAACCGACAAACTCAAAGTCATCGCCAACGGAGCCATCACCAGCGAAATCATTGTCACCCAAGCCAGCGGCAATTTCAGCGACCCAGCCAAATACGGCACGCTCGACCATCAACTGGCATTCTCTGGCACCGTCGGCGGCCAACAACAAACCCTGACCTCGAGCCGAGCCGGAAATGCGTTCGCTGCGAACCAGAAAATCACGGCAGGCACGAACCTACGGGTCGATTTTACGATACAAGAACAAAGCGTTGATAACGACACGATCACCACCACCAACACGGTCTTCGGTGGCACCTTCAGCGGCAACGGCCTGGAAAACATGACCATCAACGAACAACAAGAACGCAGGGTCGCTGTGATCCTCGGGAACACTACCAGCAGCGTCACCAGCCGTACAACCAACGTTTTTGCCAGCAGCTTCAGCGCCAACGGCAAGACTTTCACGCAACGCGACGCCGTGTTCAACCGGGTTTTTCGCAACAGCATTCCATCCGAACTCGAGCTTTGGCAAGCCAGCGGACAGGTGGTGCAGGGCGACACGCCGATTGCCAATTTAGGCATCGAAAAGAACGGCAATCCAATTCGATTCCTGGCCCAGATTGGCAACGAAAACGTCGAGTTGGAATCGGTCAGGCGTTAACCAAAACATCCTCTGCTTGAACCGCAAAACCAGACCTCGAGCCTTGATGATGCTCGAGGTCTGATCACATTCGCAAACACGACATTCGGCGTAACATTCAGGCATGAACCATTCGTTGCAAGATGTCAAACCGGCCCTCGAGAACACGCACCGCATCGCCGTGATTGGGGTCAGTGCCAGCCCGGAAAAACCAGCGCACTACGTACCCGAATACATGCTCGAGAATGGCTACGAAATCGTGCCAGTCAATGCATCACTCGTCGGACAAGACATGTTCGGACAAACCGTGCGCTCGAGCCTGAAAGAAATCGAAGGTGCCGTGGACATGGTGGACATGTTTCGCCGCAGCGAACATTTGGACGGACATCTCGAGGAAATCCTGGGATTGAATCCGCGCCCGAAGTTTGTCTGGTTGCAACTCGGAATTCGCAACGACGAATTTGCCGCGCAACTCGAAGCGGTTGGGATCGAAGTGATTCAAGACCGCTGTTTGATGGCGGACCATCACAACTTACGGCTTTGAGGGCAGAGGGCAGAGGAAAGAGGAAAGAGGAAAGAGGAAAGAGGAAAGAGGAAAGAGGAAAGAGGAAAGAGGAAAGAGGAAAGAGGAAAGAGGAAAGAGGAAAGAGGAAATCCTCGAGCCAAAATCGCCAAGGCTCGCTATACTTTGCCATGGAACCCAGCACCATCAAACCCAGCACGCTTGAACGTCAACGCCTGATCCGAGTTGCCCGAGGGCTCGAACCTGCCGATCTGGTCATTCGCAACGCCCGCGTGGTCGATGTCTTCACGCTCGAGGTGCGCGAAGCGGATGTGGCTTTGTGTGGCGCGTGGATTGCCGGAATCGGTTCATATGACGGGCTCGAGATTCTGGATGCGAAAGGCGGATTCCTCGCACCCGGCCTGATCGACGGTCACGTTCACCTCGAGAGCGCCATGCTCAGCCCGAGAAGATTTGCCGAAGTCGTCGTGCCAATGGGCACCGTGGGTGTGATCGCCGAACCGCACGAGATTGTCAATGTGATCGGTGTGCGCGGACTCGAATGGACTCTTCTTGCTGGTCGCACTTCCGGGATGCACGTTTGGGCGAGCGTGCCATCCTGCGTGCCAGCCAGCGAATACGAATCCGCTGGCGCAACCATGAACGCCCAAGATGTCGCTCGAGCTTTGCAGTTGGACGGCGTGCTCGGGCTGGCCGAAATGATGAATTACCCGGGTGTGCTCAATGCGAACCCGGATGTTTGGGCAATTCTCGAGGCATCACGTGGTGGACGCATCGACGGTCACGCGGCAGGATTGTCTGGTAGCGAATTCACCGCTTACGCCGCCGCAGGCATTCACTCCGATCACGAAGCCGTCAGCGAAAACGAGGCCCTGGAGCGCATCCGCGCCGGAGTCTGGTTGATGGCCCGCGAAGGCCCTGTCTCGAGAAACCTGGCCGCACTCGCACCGCTGCTCGAACGCCTGAAACCACACCGCGCCATGGTCGTCACCGACGACAACGACCCCGGCAGCCTGCTCGAGGATGGACACCTGGACCGCGTGCTGCGCGAAGCCGTGAAACTTGGTATTAACCCCGCCTACGCGATTCGGCTCGCCAGCCTGAGCACCGCTGAATACTGGAAGCTCGAGCATCGCGGCGCAATCGCACCCGGGTACGCCGCCGATCTGGTGCTGTTTGAAAACCTTGAAGATTTCAAAGCCCGTTGGACGATGATCGAAGGTCGCATCGTCGCGCAAGACGGAAAACTCTTAACGCCAGGAAAAGCCGCACCGCTCGAGGGACTGTCCGGCACGGTCAAACTGCCCGCCGATTGGGGCGCACACAACCTCAAAGTGACCAACCCCAAACCTCTTCCCGTGATTGGGATTTACCCAGATCAAGTCCACACCGACACGCTCGAGGCTCAAGTTATATCCGAAGCTGACCCAACCCGAGACATCATCAAACTCGCTGTGATCGAACGCCACAGCGGAACGGGCCGCACCGGAATCGGATTCGCCAAAGGCTTCGGACTGCAACGCGGCGCATACGGACAAACCGTGAACCACGACGCGCACAACATCATCCTGGCCGGAGCCAACGACGACGACATGGCCGTGGTCGCTCGAGAACTTGAACGCATGGGAGGCGGCGCGGTCGTGGTTGAAAACGGAATCGTACTCGCCCGACTCGCACTTCCAATAGCCGGATTGGTTTCCGACGCGCCCGCCACAGAAGTCGTCCGGGACTTGCGCAATCTCGAGGCTGCAACCCGAAGTTTGGGCTGCGTGCTGCCACACCCCACCATGACCTTGGGATTTCTTGGACTGACCGTGATTCCAAGTTTGAAAATCACAGATCGCGGCTTGTTCGATGTGGTGGGTTGGAAATTGTTGGACGAATCAGGACAATAACCCGAGCAATTCCGGCAACGATGCAATCTCGAGGCTACGTTCTGCATCATCAGGCCAAGCGTGCATTGCGCCCTTCAACCACACGCCAGTCAAACCAGCACCTTGAGCGCCAAGCACGTCGTTCACGGGATGATCACCAACCATCCAAACCTGTGCGGCCTCAAGTTGTAACTGCTCGAGCGCGATCTGGAAGATTCTCGGATCGGGTTTCTTGATGTCGACATCTTCGGAAACCAGAATCACATCCAGAAACTCCCGCAACTCGAGCGTGTCCACTTTTTGGTTCTGAATCTTGGATTTTCCATTCGTGACCAAACCCAATTTGATGCCTCGAGTTTGCAATGCGATCAAGGTTTCTCGAGCGTGCGGCATTGGCACGGACAACTTCGGAAACAGACCGTACCAAAATGCGACCAACGTCAAAGGCTTAATCGGCTCGAGCCACGGCAGGGAATCCGCCAGCAAATCGTGAACTTGATCCCGAGGACGATAACCACCAGCATCGACACGCTGATACTCGAACAGTAAATCATCGAACGAAATTGGTTCGAGCTTCGACGCGAATTCTTGCAAGAAATGTTCGACAAAAATCTTCAACGTCGCTTGACGGTCATTTAACGTATCATCCAAATCAAACAAAATCGCTCGAGAATTCATGCTGTACCTCACAAGGTTTTCGAGAACAACGTCAATTCCAAACCGGGCGTAACCTCTTTCCTCTCGAGGATTTCAAAACCAAAAGACAAGTACAACTTGCAAGCCGGAACGTTCAAACTTCCAGTTTGCACAATCGCCCGAGTCGCGCCTCGCTCGAGGTTCAAAACGAACTTGAGCAATTGCCGTGCAATACCGCGCCGAAATCCGTCCGGGTGAACCGCGACGCGATGAATGTCTAAAACATCTTCCTCGAGCTTGTGCGCAATAAATCCGAGCAACCGGTCATCCTCGAACCAACCATGAAAAACTTCGCCAGACGATTGCAACTCTTCGAGCGTTTCGTGCAACGGTGGAATCGAACTAAAACCGATCAAGTTCGCCTCGATCTGATACGAAACACGTTGCAACTCGA
>JAYURE010000834.1:0-7940 GCA_043756345.1 Deinococcales bacterium
GCTCGAGAAGATGTGCGGCGGTGCGATCACTTCGCTGAAACGCGAGGCGGCAATCAATGGGCGTTCGCGCTCGAAAACCTCAAGCAGTTTTTGATACTCGAGGTTGGTCAGGAAGACTTGATCCGCCAGCGTGAACAGTGCGGCATCAACCTCACTCGAGAACGAATCGATTGCGGCACGAAAACTCGATTCCATGCCCGAAAGGAAATCTGGGTTCAGAGCAAACTCGCACGGTAAACCCTCGAGGGCAGCCTTGACCCGATCCGGTTCGCGCCCAAGCACCACCGTCACACTCGAGAAACCAGCCTCGAGCAATTGGTTCACGCTGCGACGCACAATCGGTTCCCCAGCAAGCTCGAGCAGGAGTTTGTGATCCCCCATTCGGCTCGAGGCTCCGGCTGCAAAGACGACCGGTTGAATCCTTGGGATTGGTTTGGTCATTCGCCTCAGCTTACAAGCCCATGTAAGCGAGCACGCATTTCTTAGCCTTGAGACCTGATAGTTTAAAAACTGTACTGCAAAATTCAATTTCGCTCAACGGTTCCCATTTCGTGGTTCTTCTACAATTCGTTCCCGAAACGTTCACCTGATCAGGTTAGCGTGCTGGCGTCGCAAAACAGGCTGCGGCTCCTAATGAGGAGGTTCACATGTCGATACAGAACGCAGGCCGTCAAGACTTGTACCGTTACGTGGTCGAAGAATTCGCCGAGGATTACCGCGAGGGCGAAATGAGCCGCCGCGAATTCCTGCGCCGCCTCGGACTGCTCGCCGGTGGTGTGGTTGGTGCGAGCGTGTTGCTCGAGTCGCTCGGGCTTGGCACGGCCAGCGCCGCCGAATGGCAGCAGGCATTCGCCAGCATTCCAGAACTGGACCTCGCACGCCAAGCGCAACAGGTCGATCCGGCCGATCCAACCATCAAAGCCGAAATGATCTCCTATCAGGCTCGAGGTTACGAACAATTCGCGTATGTCGCCAAACCGGTCAATGCCACGAACGCGCCCGGCGTGATCGTGATTCACGAGAACAAAGGTTTGCAGCCACACATTCAAGATGTCGCCCGTCGTGTCGCCAAAGCGGGTTATGTCGCGCTCGCGCCGGACCTGGTTTCCAAAACCGGTGGAACTGCCAAGTACACCGACATCGCCCAAATCTCGAGCGTCCTCGCCCAAACTTCTGGCGATGAGCACGAAGCGAATTTGCTCGAGGCGCTGAAGGTCCTGAAAGCCACAGCGGGCGTGGACCCAGCACGGTTGGGCGCAACCGGCTTCTGTTTCGGTGGCGGCCTGACCTGGCGTTTAAGCACCGCTGCACCCGAATTGAAGGCTGCTGTGCCGTTTTACGGTCCTGCGCCAGACGCCATGAAAGTCCCCAACATCAAGGCCGCTGTTCTCGGGATTTACGGTGGCAATGACGCCCGCATCAACGGCGGCATTCCCGCACTCGAGACGGCCTTGAAAGCCGCGAACGTCAAGTACGCCATCAAGATTTACGATGGAGCCAACCACGCCTTCCACAACGACACCGGCCAGAATTACAAGAAAGACGCCGCCGAGGATGCTTGGAAAATGACGCTCGAGTGGTTCAAAGCAAACCTGTAAAAGCGAGTGGAAAGTTCAAAGTGGAAAGTGCCAAGAACCTTTTTACTTTGAATTTTCCACCTTTCACTGCTCTTCTCTCGAGGTGCGCATGAATTTTTTGTGGCCGTTGAACCTGCTGGTCATTCTGCTCGTGATTGGGCTGGCATTCTGGCTGGTTCGACGGTTGGCGCACCGTCGCAGCGAGGCATTCGCATCGCACCCGGACCTTGAGAACATCGTGTTCGCCTCAGGTTCGGGACGGAACTGGAAACGGGTGATCGCCGCCACAATGTATGGCGTGGCGGTCTGTGTCGGCCTGCTCGCATTCGCCAGACCACAAGGCACGCTGCCGATGCCAGACGAACGTGCAGGCATCATGCTGGCAATAGACGTGTCCGGGTCGATGCGAGCGGACGACATCAAACCCACTCGGATGGAGGCCGCGAAAACGGCGGCTTACAATTTTGTGAAACAATTGCCACCCACTGTCAAAGTCGGCATGGTCAGTTTTTCTGGATATGCGCAACTCGAGAGCGTCCCAACCACCGATCACGCGCTGGTGCTTGAAAAAATCCAGGCGCTCGAACGCAGGCGTGGCACCGCGATTGGTGAAGGTTTGCTCGAGAGCGTCAAAGCCTTTCCGAGCGGTGCGGAGAAAATTCTCGGCTTGTCCACCGTGATTTTGCTTTCCGATGGGCGCAACACCTCGGGAATTCTGCCCGCTGAAGCCTCAAAAAAGGCGAAACAGAACAGCGTGAAAGTCCACACGATTGGCGTTGGTACACCCACGCCACCGAGCGAAGGGCAAACACCGTTCGGAGGTTTTGACGAAACCGAACTGCGCGGCATCGCCAAAGCGACCGGTGGCACCTACTACTCGGTGGACAGCGCAACCAAACTCGAGCAGGTCTACACAGAATTGCGCAGCCTGATCGCATGGCGTTGGCAAAAAACCGAAATCACCGCGATTGCGGGCGCTCTGGCCGGAATGCTGGTACTGATCAGTTTGCTGATCTCGAGTTGGCAGCGCCGAATTATTTGATCGATCACGAGTCAGGCGATGGCTCGAGCTTTTGCGCGTTTAAACTTTGTGCCTGCATGTTTTGCGCCTGCAATGCCTGCGCCTCGAGACTCTGCGCCGCGATCTCCGGCAGGGTGGCATCTTGTGCGGCAAAAGCGTAATACCGACCCGCCAGCCACCACATCACCAGCATCAACGGCAAGAACGGAATCAGCAACCACTCGAAGCCCTGCACGCCACCACCGGCCAGCAAAACATCGAACAAACCATGCAAGGCCGCCCCGATCAGCAGGCCGCGCCGTTGCACCCCTCGAGCATTCTTGAAACGCCGCAAACTGAGCGCGTAGCCCCACGGCAGCGCAAACAAAATGTGTGCAAGCGTCGAGATTGGGCCGCGCACCAGAATCAGGGCCGCGCCACCCTGCAACAAGTAAAAAACGTTCTCGAGCGTCGCAAAGCCAAGGCTGGCGGCAGTTGCGTAAATCAGGCCATCAATCGGTTCATCAAACTCGCGGTGCTTGGCAATGTTGCGGGCGGCCAGAAACTTGAACAATTCCTCGATGGGTCCGACCGTGGCCAGCAGCACGCCCGTACCAATCGCTGCACCACCGAGCGATGTACCGATGCTCTGGAACAAAATCTCGAGGATTGCGGCAGGAATGACCATCGCAGCGCCCCAAGCAAACGTGCGAACAATCAACGCCAGCGGTTCCGGGTGCTTGTCACGCCGGGCGAAAAACCACAACCAGAACAGGGCGGGCGCGAATGACAGGCCAACGACGATGGCGAGGGTCACGGGGAAACCCAGGTGAAAGGGAAAAGGTCAAGCGCGAACAGCCCGTAAGCGGCCCAAGCCCGTGAGCGATCCCGCCCGTCAGGTGCATGGTTGGGATCAAGACAGGTGCTGGTGTGGGGCCAAGAAGCGATCCCGCCCGTAAGTATCCAGGATGAAATAACTTCCCTGTTCGAGTTTGAGAAACCGGGCCGTGATGCGCGTCGTTGCTTTGGAAATCGGGAAGTTATTTCATCCCAAGTCCTAAGGTGCACGCCTGGGATCAAGACAGGTGCTGTCTTGTGAGCAAGAAAGGTCAAAGTAAAACCCTGAAAGCTCGAGCCTGAACATGGTTTTCGTAGGGGCGGTCCCGCCCGAAGGTGCGTCTTGGGATCAAGAAGCGAGGGATGCCTCACCCTTCGCCAGAAGACCAGATGGAACCCGCTCGAGACAGGCCTCAGGTTTTCGCTCGAGGTCAGCACGCCCATGACATCACGCCCATAAGATCACGCCCATAAGATCACGCTTTGCGCAACAATAGCGCGTGCTGATTCACACGCCGAGAGGCCAGATGCGTCATGGCCAGCGCGAGCGCATCGGCAGCATGGCTCGAGTCTGGGGTTTTCGGCATGGCAAGCGTGGCCCGGACCATGTACATGACCTGCTCTTTGCTGGCGCTGCCCGTGCCGACAATCGCTTGTTTGACCGCCATCGGGCCGTACTCGAAGACCGGGACCTCGAGTTGCGCGGCGGCCAGCAGGATCACACCGGCGGCCTCACCGATTTTGAAGGCGTTCGCAGCTTGGCGTTCATGAAAATACTGCGATTCAATCGCCATCGCCTCGGGTTTGTGAACTTCTAAAATGCCTCGCACGACCCGGTAAAGCATCGCAAGGCGTTGCGGCATCTCGAGGCTGGAACTGGTTTTGACCAGTTCGCAATGCACGAATTTCGGGGTTTTGCCCTCTTCGCGCACCACGCCAATGCCGAGGTTGGCGAGTCCAGGGTCGATGCCGACGACAATCACGGACAGAGCATACCGTCAGATGACGAAGATTGTGCTTCCCAAATTGCTCGAGGATTCACAAATTCAGCAATTCAACCGCTTGTGCCGCCGTGACAATTCGGACCGATCCAACTTTCTCGAGGGCAATCACATGTTGGCTGTCACCACTGACCAAAAATTGTGCGCCCCCAGCCACAGCAACCGCAATGATGATGTTGTCATCCGGGTCGGGTGAAACGTTCAGGCGTTCACCTGGTTCGATGATCAGGGCACGTTTGCGCAACTTGTTCATTAAGTAACCGGCCCGAGCAGGTTTCAAGAACTTTTTCATGCGAGGGTATCGGCTGACTCGAGCGAATTCGTTCAATTGGTACACGCTGGTGACAAGTGTAAACACGCCATCCAGGAATGCAAGCACCAATTTGCCTGGAATACTTTCTGGACGTGCTGCGCCGCTGATCAGGATGTTGGTGTCCAAACAGACGATCACGAACGGTGTTTTTGACGGTCTGCTTTCACTGCTTCGGTGGCAATCGCCATGATCTCATCATCGCTGAATTCTTCGGCGTGCGGATTCGGAGCCCTGAACTCACGTTCAGCCTCGAGTTCGTCGAGCGCCGCCTTCAAAGCGAAATCGAGCGCCTCAAGTTGGCTTTTTCCAAGAGACCGCTGCAAGTTCTCCAGGCGTGAGGCTGTCTTTTTGGGCAGTTCGATGACCATGCTGGAAGTGTAGCAAATCTTGGCGTGTGAATCTCGAGTGATTCTTCCGATTGCCAAGATTGTTCTCTCAGAATTGCTCGAGACGCGACTTGCTGCTAACCTGTGGGTCTTGAGTTGGCTCGAGATGGAGAAGAACCTGTGAAAGCACATATCATCACCCTTGGTTGCCAAATGAACGAGTACGACACGCACATGGTCGAGTCGCAACTCGTCGCGTTGGGCGCGGAACTCGTCTCTGCTGTGGACAATGCCGATTTCGTGCTGGTCAACACCTGCGCCGTGCGTGGCAAACCGGTCGATAAAGTTAAGTCCCTCTTGGGCAATTTGCGGCAACTCAAACGTTCTCGAGGTTTGCTCTTGGGCATGATGGGTTGCCTGGCGCAACTCGAGGAGGGCCAGGAGATCGCGCAAAAGTACGAGGTCGATGTCCTGTTGGGGCCTGGCGCGTTAACCGACATTGGCGCGGCGCTCGAGAGTGACAAACGCTTCTGGTCGCTCGCCTTCAAGGATGACATTCACGAGTTCGTGCCGCCACCGCCGCAGGGCAAACTGAGTGCGCATTTAACGATTCAACGCGGCTGCGATCACCATTGCACGTACTGCATCGTCCCGACGACGCGGGGACCGCAAGTCTCGCGCCGTCCCGAGTTGATCATGCAGGAACTCGAGGCGATGGTGAATGCCGGTATGCTCGAGGTGACGCTACTGGGGCAGAACGTCAACTCGTATGGGTTGGATCAAACGGGCTTTCCTGGTTTCGGAACACTCTTGCGCATGGTTGGCGAATCCGGCATGCCTCGGGTTAAATTTACGACCTCGCACCCGATGGATTTTTCAGACGATATTATTCAAGCGATTGCCGAAACGCCGAACGTTTGCAAGTACATTCACCTGCCGGTGCAGTCCGGCAGCAACAGCGTTCTGAAACGCATGGGCCGCGAGTACACCCGAGAGTTCTACCTCGAGCGAATCGAAAAAATGCGGGCCTTGATTCCGAACATTTTCATCACCACCGATTTGATCGTCGGATTTCCCGGCGAGACCGAAACGGATTTTCTCGAGACGCTTGCCTTGTACGATGAGGTTGCTTACGACAGTGCCTACACGTTTTTGTACAGTGCGCGTCCCGGCACGCCGAGTTACAAGCATTTCGATGACACGCCCAAAGAAATCAAAACCGAACGTTTGGGCCGCTTGATCGAACGGCAACGGCATTGGGCGCAAACCAAAAATCAGGCGTTGGTCGGCACGGAACTCGAGTGCCTGATTCGCGGTCCAGCCTACGAACCAAGCTTCATGGAGGGTCACACGGTTGCGCACCATCCGATTCTTTTGCCCGCCAGCGAATGCCCCGGACCTGGCCTGTACTGTGCCAAAATCGAGCACGCCACACCGCACATGGTTTACGGGCGCGTCACCGAAACGATTCGTTCCTCGAGCATCGTGCCGATCTTGAATGGGCCTGTGATCTCGAGCGCAACGATGTGAAAGGGCAAGTGAAAAGTTCAAAGTGGAAGCGCGAATGGCCCGCTAGCGATCCAGGCCCGTCAGGTGCCGGTGTTGGATCAAGAAGGTGCCGTCTTATGAGCAAGAAAGTAAAAAGTAACGGCTCGAGGTTCTTGGCGTGCGGCTGAGTTGGCCCGCTGTGGTTGTTGCGTTGTGCGTTGGCGTCGGTTTTTACTACGCGGCATTCGCGGTGATTTCGATCACTTCGAGCGTTCTGTGGGGCTCGAGGTTGTGGGGCATAGAGTTCGTGGTGGCAGTGTTGGCGGCGTTCGCGGTGCTCGCATGGTTTGGTCGGCTCGAGACTCGGCAGGACAGCAATCCTCGACTTGATCGGGGCGAACGGGCGATCTGGCGATTGTCGTACCGGCAGGGAAATCTGTTGACGCTCGAGCAGATTCAGGAGTTCACATTGCTGGACGAAAGCACGGTGCTGGCAACGTTGCGCCGACTCGAGACAAAAGGTGAAGCGCAACTCGAACCCGACGGAAGTTGGCGTTTGCTCGAGCCAACACCCGCATGAACTGGGGCGAAACGCTTTCACGGCTCGAGCCTGAAACGGCGGCACGGGCGGCGGCGTTTTGGAATGCAGATGCGGGTTCGCTCGAGTTCGTTTCGCAGAGCGCGAATGCTGTTTACAAATTCTCGAGCAACGGCGAGGTTCGCTTCTTGAGGTTGGTGCATCACGAATTGCGCGAGCACGCATTTCTCGCGGCGGGCCTGGATTTTTTGAATCACGCTTGGCTGGCCGGGGCCTTCGTTTGCCAACCGCTGCTGTCCTCTCGAGGGTGTTTCATCGAGGATCTTTTGCAATCTGACGATGTGTTTTTGGCGACCGTCACCTCTGGCGTTCCAGGCAAAACCTTGGGTGAGGTGAGCGAATCCAATCGGCTCGAGAATGCCATGAACGACTCGCAAAAAATGCTGCTCGAGCCAGCACAGGTTCAGGCTTGGGGTCAGGCGCTCGGCACATTGCACGCCGCGAGCGAAACGTATCAGCCGGTTCCGGTTCGACTCTCGAGCGGTATGGTGCAATTTCCAGAATCGTTTTCACTGCCAAAATTTTGGGTGAACATCAAAGCCATCTGCTCGAGTGATCCCGATTTAGAAGGTGTTCACAGCGAACTTGGAATTTGGCTCGAGAGTTTGCCAACTTCTGAAATGATTGTGACGCATGGTGATTTTCGTTCCGGCAATGCGATCTGGGATGGAACTCGAGTGAGCATTCTGGATTTTGATGAACCTGTGCTCGCCTGGGCCGAGTACGATGTGGCCCGAACCTTGTTGCAAGACGAGTGCGATCCGTTTCCGAACCTCGAGTTGCATTTCAAAAATTTTCTT
>JAYURE010000835.1:0-2848 GCA_043756345.1 Deinococcales bacterium
GCCAGTAAAGAAAAAAAGGTTATGAAGTGAATGAATTCTCGTTCATACCTCGAGCTTAATCGATGTGTCATGCTTTTGAACGTGAACCCCGTAGCGCAAGAATCCCCCGAACCTAACAAGGTTTTTGCGCTCGGCCTGGATGCTGGCGGCTCGGGCCTGAAGCTGGCCATCACCGATGAACACGGGCAGATTCACCTCGAGAAACGCCTCAGGCCGTTGCCCGGACATATTCTCGATCCGAACGCCCGCTTGGTTGTACACGAGCATTTGCGGGCAGCATTGGCGCAAGTACGTGCATTTTCACCTCGAGCCGCTTACGGTGGATTCACCGGATTGACCAGCAGTGAAGGCTTGCACGAAATCCGAACCCTGATCGCCCAAGAATTGAATCTTCCAGCCCAACACGTGCAAGCCTCGAGCGACATCGAACTCGCGTATCGAGCCCATTTCAAACCTGGCGAGGGCATTCTCGTCTATGCCGGAACCGGTTCGATTGCTTTTCACTTGCGCGAGGATGGCGCGAGCGAACGGGCCGGAGGTCACGGCTACCTGATCGATGATGCGGGCGCGGGCTTCAGCATCGGGCAGGCCGCACTGCGAACCGTGATGCGTGAACTCGACGAGGGACGAAGTTCGAGCGTGCTGGCCCGGTTCGTCTTTGGACATGCGAACGCGAGCACCTGGCCGGACCTGAGCGCCTTTGTCTACGCCACTGGACGCTCGAGCGTGGCCGGATTCGCGCCGCTGGTCGGACGCGCCGCCAGCCAGGGTGATACGACCGCAAAAGGTATCCTCGAGTCGGCTGGACACGAATTGCTGCGCTTGGTGCGGATCATGCGTTCGAGGTTGGGTGATTTTCCGGTCGCACTGGCGGGCGGAGCCCTCGAGATCAGTCCAATCCTGACGCAAACGGTGCAGGCCGAAATTCCTGATGTGCGTATCACACACGGCGGTTTTGAACGGGTCGCTGCGAACTTGGCTTTGCAACTCCTCATGCCAGAATGAACCAGTGAGTGACACAACCGAGTCTTTTAGTGCCGAATACGCCAACCTCGATCAACTCGAAACACTCGAGGTTGTCTGGGCCTTGGTCAACGATCAAGCCCAAGCGGTCCAAGCGGTACTCAAGGCCGCCCCAGCGATTGCCATGGCCGCTGATCTGGCTGTTGAACGCCTCAACCGTGGCGGACGCCTGATCTATGCCGGGGCGGGCACCAGCGGACGCCTGTCGTTCCTGGATGCTGCCGAACTGACCCCGACTTTCTCCTGGCCCAGGGATCGCGCCCGCGTTTTGATGGCCGGTGGTGATAGCGCGATTGTCCGAGCGGTTGAAGGGGCCGAGGACAACCTCGAGCAGGGCAAATTCGATGCCTTCGCGCTCAAAATCACTGCGAACGACATTGTGATCGGCATTGCCGCCAGCGGCAACACACCCTACGTCCTCGGGGTGCTCGAGGTGGCACGCGAGGCGGGCGCTTTAACGATTGGCATCTCCTGCAATCCTGCAACCAAAGTGCTCGAGGCTTGCGAGGTTCCCATCGCCATCATCACCGGTGCGGAAGTGATCTCCGGCAGCACCCGATTGAAGGCGGGCACGGCGCAGAAAATCACGCTCAACTCCTTCTCGAGCGCGATCATGGTGCGATTGCACAAAGTTCACGGCAACTTGATGGTCGATGTGCAGGCCACCAACATCAAACTTGTGGATCGGGCCGTGCGCCTAACGCAACGTGTGACTGGCGCGAACGAACATGACGCCCGTCTCGCGCTGGCATCAAGCGATTGGCAGGTCAAAACCGCCAGTGTGATGCTGCTCAAAAGCCTCGACGCCAGGGATGCCAAGCAACTCTTGGATGAGGTTCACGGCAACCTGCGGCTTGCGCTCGAGGCCAAGACCGAATAAATTGCAATGCTTCAACAAAAGAACTCGGGCCACACTTGGCTCGGGTTTTTCGTTTCTGAACACCAGATAAAACGCAGTGAGGAAGTTGAAAGAATCCATCCCGCATACTCGAGGCACGCACGGTTTCACAACCTGCGCAACCCAGGTTTGTAAACACGGGAAGACCATGACGCAACTCCTCACCCAGCCCAAACCCCAACCCGTCAACAACAAAAAAGAAAACACCCTTTCGGGGCGTTACAACTTGCTGCACGACCTGGGAAAAGGCGCAACCAGCAAAGTCAGCCTGGCGCGAGACCAACGCACCGGTGATTTGGTTGCCGTCAAACAACTTTTTGAAGCGGTCGCCGAACACAACACACCACGCATGCGCCGCGAATTTCATGCGCTCGAAAAATTTTCTCACCCGAACATCGTGCGCGTCATCGAATACGCCGATCAAGCCAAACCACCGTACCTGGTGCTCGAATACGTGCAAGGCCGCGACCTGGGTCACTGGCTCTCCAAAAGTCCACCGCTCGAGCAGGTCGTCAGCGTCTTCGCCGGTGTCGCCGATGCGCTCGAACATGTCCATCAAATCGGATTGGTGCACCGCGATTTGAAACCCGAAAACATTCGCGTGGACTTTCATGGTCGCCCAAAACTTCTGGATTTTGGCCTGACCAAACCCATCGAGAACAACATGACCGCCATCACCCGCATGGGCGCACTGGTCGGCACAGCGTTGTTCATGGCCCCCGAGCAATGCCGCGCCGGAGTGATCGATGCCCGCACCGACCTGTACTCGCTTGGCGCATTGATGTACACCTCATTCACCGGCACGCCACCGTTCTTGGGTGACGATGCGATCCGTGTCATGCGTCAACACCTCGAGACCGAACCGATCCGACCCACGAAATTAAACGCCAACATTCCGCCAATGCTCGAGATGCTGATCCTGAGTTT
>JAYURE010000836.1:0-7926 GCA_043756345.1 Deinococcales bacterium
GAGGATTACGACCCCGAATTGCAACGCGCCGAAGTGCTCCTGACGCATCAACGCGCACTCGAGGCGAACAACCATCCAGACGCGCCTGCGCACCTCGAGCGAACCCTGGTTTGGTTACAAGACGTTGCTGACAACAACGTGCCGCCCGAATACCGGCAAAGCTTCCTCGAGCGCAACCCGCACAATGCCGCAATCATCGAGCTTGCCCGAAATGCTGGCCTCGAGCTTCCCTGACTTGATTTCAACAACCTATGTTTGCGCCTGAGATCTCGAGTCATTGCCAGTCACGCGCCAGTCATCCTGGTTTGCCTAATCTGCTCGCATGACCAGTCACGCGCAACAATTCACAGGCAGCGTCATCAACTTGCACCCCAAAGTCTTCGTGGTGCGCCTCTGGGCTGAACCGCAAGCGGCAAGCTCGAGCGTCTGGCGGGCCAGTGTTCACCATCCTGAAACTGGGCAACGCTGGTATTTTTCGCGCCCGACAGAGCTGGCAAACTTCTTGCTCGAGGCTGGACCAGAAACGCTGCTTGGAAATACCTTCCCGTAACACTGTGTCCACGCAGGCCAAACGGAATCACGCAACATTTCGGCAATCGGCAAAAAGGAGCACACCATGCGCAACCCACCCCCCGATTATCTCGCTTCAAGACTTGGCATGGTCAGCCACAACAAACGCAACGTGCCTTACGGTTGGGAACTGCCACAGGAAACCGATCACATGCCCGAACAACCCAAGCCCGAGCCAGGAGTGTTCAAGCTGGCGCTGGTCTCCATTTCGGTGCTTGCGGCCTGGTTGGTGCTTCACGGGTTTGGGCAAACGAGCATGTTTTAACTCGAGGGCTGCACTGTTGCTTTTCAGTCACGCGCCAGTCATCCGGTTATTTCTAGGCTGCGACACAAGGAAAACAGGGCTTTTCAGGAGGATCACCATGAAAAACCAACGATTCAATACCGCATTGCTCGGGATTGTTTTACCCAAATCCTGCCTGCTCGAGCGAGCCTTTGAAAGGCCGCAAGGAGATTCCATGAAATTGTTTTTGACAGCAGCGTTCTTCCTGACTTTGATCTCGTGCGGGGGAAATGAGCCTGGAAACACCGGAGGCAATGACCCAACAGGTGGCAGCAATGCCACAGTCACGCAATTGACCAACAGCATCACCGCTGGGGGCACGGCAAAAACAGTCGTGGATGCCACTATTGGCGCTCTTGAAGCAGGTGGCATTCGCGTTGGCGAAATTGATGCTCGAACGAAATTACCTGCCGCAAGTTGGTACGTCGATACTGCGTTGGCATTCAACATGGCCTCTGAAGCTCGAGCACGGGCCACGGCTGGGCGTTTCACGGTCGCAGACCTGGCGCAAATGTGGAAGGATTTTGGTTTTCCGTTTCAAGGCACCGGCACACCAGGTGAGCAACTGCTGGCTTTCTTGCGTGGGTGGATAAAGGATGCGAAAGCAAAACCAAGTGATGCGAACAGTTTCACACCGTTGTTCATTGAATCGATGGTGGCCAAACAAGTTCCAAGCGTGAACCTGACCGATCCGAAAATCACACCCAATGATGTGCGTTTGAGTTTGCTCGAAATTGAATTGATGATCGCGGCGTTTGATCGGGCGTATCAGCCAATAAATGCTCAAGCAGCCAGTCTTGCACCTCGAGCAGTAGGCAGGGATTACTGCACCGAATTCAAAGCACTCTTTGGTAAAATTGGCGGGAAAGTGCTTGATAAAGCGCTGGGATATGTGAAAGGTACTGTAACTGACACGGCGCTTGCTGGACTTGGCCTGACCAACGCTGAAATGGCGGTGTTCAACGAAACACACAAGAACATACTGAAATCCTTGAGCGTCGGCTTGAAGATCGCCAAAGTAGCCCAGTTGTATTCCTCGAGCAGCGTTCTACTGAATGTTGAGGGGGCCAACCCGACCCATAAGCCCCATAAAAACCAAGCCCGGAAGCTGGTTCCAGTGGTGGCCATTGCGGGCGTTCCAGAGCAAGACTGGCAAGATTACCAAAGCAAATTGGGCAGTTCCGAACAGCAGACCATGTTGGGCTGCCTTGGAATTTTGGGTGTTCCGTTACCACCAGATTTGAAGCAGGTAGCAGCCAATTCTGCCAAGTGGAAGGTGTACTGGCAACTGGTCAAAGGTTCACCAACACACGCTGTAATTCCATCTGATGTCAACACGTTTGATGCGCCAAGTGCCGGTGATCCATACGGCATGAAATTGATCTCGAATGGCTCGAGCACATCCAAAGCAACCTTGAAAGTGGATCTCAACGATGAACCCGAATTGGCCAGCATCTTTGATGGTCCGGTTAAAAAGGCTGATGTCACCGTCAAGGCCAGTGTCGATACCTCTGAGGTTCCGAGTCCTGCAATGTTGGTGCAGTTGGGTGGCGTGGTTGGCGCAATTCCAACGCTGGTGGATTTAAGCGCGGGCTGGTTGCAAAAAGCCTTACCGCCAAGCAACACGATCACGTTTCAAGTGGAGTACCATCCGATGCCAGACCAATTTGAGGCCAGCCTGAATTTTACAATGACCCACAAGGGACACTTGCGTGGCGAGCCAGCCGCGATGCAATACCAAACAACAGGTTCTTGGTTGGCAACGATGAGCCGCAAGAGCGCCACCCTTCCTGGTGGCATGGAAGTCGAATACTTTGATGGTGATGGTACTTTTCAATATGCGGCAGCCAATGCCAAAAAGATCAACCAAGCAGCAGACGACAAATGCACGTACACGTTCCAGACTCAACCTGTGAACGGTAAATTCAAGGGAGCGCTCGGTCCTGCATTAACAACCACTGGTCAATTGGTTCCAGCAGAAGGGTACAAGTTCAATATTGGTACATCTCAAGGCACAGAGCCAACAGAGAACACGACCCTCACAACAGTTTGCCCAAGACCGAATAACACAACAGAAACAACCGTGTTCAATTTCGTCACCAGAGACAACATCGAAGCGATTGATGCGATCAACCTGCTCGAGGACACGTCATTCTTCCCAAACGGTGGGACCATTCCTGGCTTGCATCCCAGCCGTTGGAACAAACAAGCCGATGGCAGTCTCGAGCAAACCTACACCGGTGCCAAAACCGTCAGCATTGTGGCCAGTTCTGCGGCTGTGATCGAACTCGATGTCATCAGTCAAAATACCGTGGTTAAGCTCAAACCCGTTTTTGCTCCGACTCAACCATGAACGGTGTCAACAGCATTCTTTGAGTGATGCTCTAGCCTGAGTATCCCAACAAGCACGACCGAGGGCTTGACTTTTAACACGCCAGCAATCAAACCCTGCCGTGATGCTCGAGCTTGACGATGTGCTCGAGCACTTACCCGATTCCCACTTGTTCGCATTGAAACGGAGTGAAACCCATGAAATCACGCACCCGTTCCACGTTGTTCATTCCCGCTTTGCTGCTCTGCATCTCGGGCTTCACGGCCTGCTCGAGCACACCCGCCCCAACACCGGCAGTCAGCAACACGATCAGCGGCACCGTTTACGCACCATCGGGCGGCAACATCAATGGCACAATTGTTTTGCTCTGTTTCGTGACCGGCGAGACATGCGATGAAAGCAAAAGCGACGCCATCACCATTTCCAGCAACGGCAGCCGTGCCACGTACACCACGCCGAACTTGGCTGCGGGAAACTACGCGGTTTTTGCACTGCAAGGACAATTGGATCAGAACAACGACCTGACCTCACTCGATGCGCTCGGTGTGTACGCTCGAGGGGCGAACAACGGTGCAAAGTACACGACCGTGCGACCACCAGCATCCGGGATTGATGTGGAACTCTTGAACCTCTCGAATCCAGATGCGGGCGGTAATCCCGTGAGCCCTGAACCAGCAACCGCGATTCCCGCAGCGTTGCAGGCCGAGTTTTTTGTTGGCAGCCCATCGCCAACGACGTATTACAGTCCATCGACGGGTGTGTTCGCACCCAGCAGTGGCACGTTTCAAAGTTACGTGTTCAACGCCGATGGCAGCTTCGTTCAATCGGCGTTGCTGCAATCCTCATTTTACAGTTGCACCACTGCGATCTTCATTTACGACACTGGGCAAACTCAAATCAATGGTTCGCAAATGACGTTGAATATCACAGGTGGCCAAGTCAAATACACAAGCAGTTGCTCGCCGGAAAAAAATTATGACCGCCCAAGTAAACTGCGAAGCCAGCAATACACTTGGCGCGTGGCCAACGATCTTGATTCACCTTCGATCACGTACTTGTACCTCAAGGATGCGCAAGGAAACGAACCGCGTTACGTGCAGAAGAAATAGGTTGCACGATCTGCACGTGATTTCCCCAAGCACCCTGCTATCGTCAATAGACCATTCAAGCCGTACCCGTCGAGCCTAATCCTCGAGCGCAACCTCATCCTTCCTGCATATTCACCAAAGGAGACCCATGAACATCCGAAGTTTAACCCTCGTTGGCCTTCTCGTTGCCCTCAGCGCAGTCTTCTCAAGCATGATGGTTTCGGCGCAAGGCAACCTGACCATTTCTGGCACGGTCTTTGCGCGGTCCGGCTCGAGCGTTCAGGGGGCGGCAGTGATTGCCTGCCTGCTGAAAAATGATGCCTGTGACGATGCCGGTTCTGGAGTGGTGAAAGTAACGGGTTCCGGCCCGAGCGCCAAGTACCAACTGACCGGTTTGGCTGCGGACGACTTCGTGATGATCGCTTGGCGTGACCTGAACAGCAATCAGGATTTGGACAGCGGTGACGAGGTTGGTGTGTACCAAAAATCTGGAAAGGCCGCGCAGGTCAAAGCGCCCGCAAAAAACATTGATCTTCGACTGGTGCAATTCAACGGTGATCTCGAGGCGATTTTGCAACAGGCGGATGAGGCTCCAGCAGAGGCGAGCATGCAACCGAGCACACCTTCAGGCTCGAGCGGTGGTCTGGCATTTTCGGGAACCGTCAAAGCATTTTCTGGCTCGAGTTTGGACGGTACGATTGTGCTGGCTGGCGTTTGGGAAAATGGCAAGTACAACGAAGGTAAATCCAAAGCTGTCAAACCGGGCGCGAACGGAAAGTTCAGCATTGCTGGTCTCGAGAAAATTTCGTATGTGCTATTCGCATGGCGTGACGTGGATGGCGATTCTGATGTCAGCGCTGGCGATGAGGTCGCACCGTTCAAACCGGGTGGTAAGTTTGCGCTGGCGACACCACCGTTGGCGAACATTTCATTGCAATTCGAACAGGGTGACTCGAGCTTGGATGCGTTGGTGGCATTGACCGTGACCGGTGCGGGCGCAAGCTCGAACGATCCGAAAGCCACGGACAAGCCGAGCAATTCCTCGAGCCAAGGGAGCACGGCTTCAACCCCGAGTGCGCCTTCGGGCTCAGCTGTGAAACCACTATCGTGCATCAAAAACATTTTTTGGCAATGCAAGATTCCAGTCACGCCCAGCAATGCTTGCCCGGTTACAAAAATTCCGGCCTTGAATCCCGAAGTTGGCGTGTACAAAGGTTACGCTTACGGTTTTTGTGGTCGTCCGTTGATCAAACAGAAAGTGATTTTGTACAGCACGGTTTCTCGAGGTCAGGTCAAAACGACCTTCACCGATGCCAAAGGCTTTTACCGTTTCGATGTGCGCGGCGTGCTGGGCAGTTACGTCGGCATCAACGCCGAAGGAACCTTCTCGGGCCAAACGTACAGTTATTACGTCCAGGCAATCGACGAGGAGGTTGGTTCTGATGGAGCGATTCAGAATTTCAATTTTGATACCCGAAAAAGCAGATTGTCGTTCCTGGCCTGGAATTTTGACCGATACCCAACCATTCCTGATTCGTACAATCTGGAGATGCAGTTCGAGCCTGTTGCCTTGGTCGATGGTTCCAAAGGCGAAACGCAAACGTTCAGCATTCCAATGACCAAAGGCACGGGCAGCGTCGAGTTGCTCGGATTGAAATTGGGCACGTACAAAATCACGGCCACGGTCGTCGCTGGTTCAAACCGGTATTGGACCTTCATGAATGATTTTGGCAAGCAAACAAAACCGGCAAAAACGCAAACAATCACGTTCATCAATCCTGACGAGTACCGGGTGGGGTTGGACCTCGAGTGAGGTTGAATGCTCGAGCGTGTCCAGGTTGTTGGTTCTTCGTTTGCCGTTCAAGGAGGCCGCATGAAAAAAGTCCTGATCGTGTTTCTGACTTCGGCGCTGGTCGCACCGGTGCTGGCGCAACCTTCTTCTCAACCTTGGAGCGCAATCTCGGATGGGCGACGCAATTACACGCTCTCGAATAAAGCGGAATGCCCAAAGCTCGAGGCGGCGGGGGCCAGCCAATCGGATTTGACGAACGTTGCGGGTGATCCAAGATCAGCCTTGAACGCAGTGCCGGAAATGACGGCGCGATTGCAGGAACAAATCCCGGTACTCGAGAAGCAATTGGCAGAAATGAAAGCGGACGATCCGAGCCGTCCGATGCTAGAGGCGCAACTCAAACAACTGCGTGAGCTCATAGCGAAAGCTCCGAAAGCGCCCGCTCCTGGAAAGGTGTTGGGCCTCAAGCAGACCCTGGCGAAATTGCGCACAGATTTGTCACGTGGTTTGGGCTCTGGCAGCTTCAGTGGGCTCGAGAGCAGTGCCGAGGCTCGGAATGCTGGCGCGGCATCTCGAGGGGCGTACATGGCCTTCTGGCACGGCAAGCCGCAAGCGAGTTTGGGTTTGCTGTTGCGGGCCGCGAAGCTCGAGCCGAAAAATCCGGCGCACCTGGTCAACCTTTCGGCCATCGCCTTGTATTACGGCCTGCACCGCGAGGCGTTGGTGATGATCACCGCAGCCGAAAAAATGGGTGGCAAGCTCGAGCCTGGAGTGCTGCTGGCGAACAAAGGTCACGCACTGTTGCGGGCCACCAAATACGCCGAGGCTGAGAAAGTCTTGAAGGCCGCAATAGCCGCCAATCCGAACCTCAACGAACCGCGCCTCAACTTGGCGTTTGCAATTGCGATGCAGAGTGAATCACGTTGCAAAAAAGCCGCCGAATGGGTCTCTCGAGCTTGGTGGCGCAGCGATTTTTCCGACGCACTCAGTTTGGCAACCCGCCCGCTCGAGCAGAAATTCTTAACCCAAGATGCGAGTGCACCCATTCCCGAAAGCGTGCCGATGGTGCTCGCCACGTTCAACGGCAAACCGGTCACGAACGATTTTTACAATCAATTCGTCTCGCCGATACGCACCGCCGCCAAAAAGCAAGTTGAGGTTTTCAAGAAAGTCCCATTGATTGCCGAACTTCGTTACAACTGGATTGAAGGGACCTTGTACGACATCAGCCACACTGCCGATAATGGCGTGGGCAACAACTCGCTCATCTCGATGGCGGATCAAGCAAAGTTCGAGGCGTTGGGCCAAGAGTTTGGGAAAGCGGCCAAACCGCAAGACGAAACGGCCTGCGCTCAGGCGAGCCAGAACCTCGAGATGCAAGATGCGATGCTGCGATCCGCGTACCAAACCTCGTACCGGGCGGCGTTCGCGGCGGTGGCTCGGTTCAGTGACAAAACGTACCGCTATTGGGGGCAGTTGCAACTCGCGTACATTGTTTGGACGTTCAATGGCGAACTGATCAAACTCCAAGACGACGCGCTCTACAAACTCGAGGCGTGCAGCGTGCAACCCAAACTCGAGCCGATTCTGGCGGGTGAGATGCCACCATCACCGAAAGCTTGCGTGCCACAAACCGCGAGTGCCGCACCAAAAGTCGGTTTCGCATTGACGGTGTCTTGTGACGTGATCACACTCAACTTCAATCCGCCCGCTTGGATTCCGCGTTTTCAAACCCTGAAAAAAGGGGTGACACCATTCCAGGACAGCCGTTACGATTTGCGGTTAAGTGCGTTCTCGAGCGGCGGTTTTGGGCTGGTCAATGGCGACGGTGTTCTGATCGATGCGGGCGGCACGAGTCCAA
>JAYURE010000837.1:0-2844 GCA_043756345.1 Deinococcales bacterium
GAGAGCAGGTTGGCGACGACCAACTCGAGTCGGCCCGCATCGACGTTTAACTTGGGAACATTTTCGACTTCGACTTCAAAGCCGATGCCGCGTTCTGCGGTCAACCTCGAGTAGCGTTCCAAGGTGCTTTTGAATTCGAGCTTGGCAGGTTTGGTGGTCAACTCGAAGCGTCCCGCCTCGAGCGTGCTGGCGTTCAGGAGGTTCAGCACGGTCTGGTGCAGGTTCTTCGATGCGTCTAATGTTGTGACCAAAAAGCTTGTTTGATCGGAAGTCAGCGGGCCTGATGATCCGGTCAGCAAGAGTTCGACGAATCCAACAATCGCCGTCAATGGCGTGCGTAACTCGTGCGAAACCACAGACAACAATTCGGCTTTGGCATTCTCGAGCGCTTCGACGTGACGTAAATCGCGCAGTGCAACAATCTTCAAACCGTGACGGTGCGTGACTGCCACCTGGAATCGTGCCTCACCAATCGCCAGGCTGCTGGTTTGCACACCATCGCTCGCCTCGAGTGTTTCAAACGATCCGAGCGTGGCGCGAAGTTGATCCGGCAGTTCTTCTGGCGTGAACCGTTCGCTCAAGCCCAGCAAATCTCGAGCCGCAGCATTGGCGCGTCCAATCACGTTGGCGACCAGCACATCGGCCTGCTCGAGCAAGATCACACCGTCGGCAAGGTGTTCGATCACGTCGGCAAGCTTGGCGCGTTCGGCACGAAGGCCACGGTAAAGTTCGGCATTCTCGAGCGCGAGTGCGAGTTGCTGCGCGACGCCCTCAAGCCGTTGAATGTCGTGGCTGGTCCAGGTTCCAGCGCGGCCCAAGGTCAGTGCGCCCAGGCCAAAGTTGCCCGCCACGAGCGGCAAGACCAACAGCGAGATGCCTCCGAATCCGGCGGCCTCCTGCGTGGCGCGTTCGTCCATCATGGCGTTGGTGATCAGGATTGGTTTGCGTTCAAACAGGGCGGTGGCGGTCAATGTCGATTGTTCTCCAGGCAGTGCGGCGCGAGGATTGCTGGAGTACACCAATCGCGTGCGGGCCTCATGGCTCGAGCCGACGACGCGGGTCATGACCATGGCTTCGCTTTGTTCGAGGCGGGTAATGGCGGCAAAATGAGCGCCACTGTACAACGTGGTTGCATCGCAGAGGTTGTCGAGCCACGGTACTCGAGCGGTGGCCGGATCGGTTGCTTCTTGTGCCGGTTCGCCGTACTCGGACAGACGGGTGGTGAGGGCCTGACCCAATTGCGCCAAGGCTCGAGCCTCACGTTCACGTTCGCGCAAGCCTTCAAACTCGCGGGCGTTCAGGATAGCGACACCGACCTGTGCTCCCAAAGTTGCAATCACTTCGAGATCGCCAGGATTGATCTCCCGATCAGGGTTGTGATGGTCCACGGCGAGCACACCCAAAACCTCACGGTTGCCTCGAGCACCGGTGGCAGTGATCGGTGCGTACCCAATCGTGCGGGCCTCGGCACGAACGATGGCGGGCAAAGCTTTTTCGTTGGCGGCATTGCGAATCACCAACGGTTCACCAGAGTACGCGACTCGAGCGAACGGATCGGCTTGGCTGGCGTCAATCGGGAAGTTGATGCGGGTGATCGAATCGGTCCAACGTACCTCACGGTCCACCAGCGTCATGTGACCGCGCACAACCCGACCCTCGGGCGTGCTGCGCACCAGGGCGACACTGATCCGGGCGTAACCCAAACGCTCCAGGCCACGGGCCATGCTTTCGAGGACGCGATCCACTTCCAACGAACGTTCAACCTCGCTCGAGACATTGCGAATCAATTCAAGTTGATCCAACCGACGTTCGGCATGACGACGCTCGAGGTTCGATTGCCGGTACAGTTGCGCGTTGCGCACCGCCAACGCACTCGCCTGCGCGTAATCTGGCAGGCGTTCGGCAGCCTCAGGCCGACGGCCACTGAAGGTCGCCTCGAGTACGCCGATGGCCGCAAAATTCTGGCAGTTCAGGCAGTGTTCACGGCGGTTCGAGAGCGTCGCCTTAACCGCCAACGTGCAACGAACTTCCGGCGCGAGCCAGCACAGCGCGTTTGCTCCCTCAGGTGTCGGCCCAAGAATCGGCACGGCCACCGCATGGTTGACCTCGAGCCCAGTCGGTGGCGAGAAGAGTGCCGCCTGCAAATGGCCCGGTTCCGAAATCGGTAATTGCACATTGGAAACCGTCGTATTGCCTCGAGCCGTGTGTCCAACCTCGCCCTGCAAGGTGTTGGAATGGCGGTTAAAAAGGTAGACCGTCGCGGTTTTGAAACCCAAATTTGGCACAATCCCTTGCACGATTCGACGCAACACCGGTGCGAGGTTCAAATCTGCCAGCAATGCGCGGTGAAAATCATTCAAGGCCCGCATGTGTTCCACCGCGTCACGCACACGCTTTTCGGCGTAAGCACGCGAACGGTAAAGTACGATCACCAAGGCCAGCATCAAGCCGGAGAGAACAGCCCAAACCCAGGCATCTTTGAGGAAAGCAAAACTCGGGATCATGGTGTCTCCAACACAGTGTCTCCAACGATGCGCACGAGGGTTACGGCGGGGCGCTTGCGTTGACTAAAGTTTAGTGCGCAAAACCTTACAAAACCCTTAAAACCCAGCGTGAGACCAGATGAGGAGCAATCTCGAGAAATGCCGTTGTGAACGGGGTAAAGGTCAAGGTTAAACTTGAAAGCTCAACATGAAATAAAACCTCGAGCTTCCATTCAGGGCTTACGCATATGAGACTCGAGTTCAAAAAATTCCCTTTGTAGGGTGGGCTCGGCCCACCGGTTTTGTGCAAAAGGTGGGCACAGCCCACCCTACAGATCTGTTTTAAGAGTTTTTAGTCAAG
>JAYURE010000838.1:0-2842 GCA_043756345.1 Deinococcales bacterium
CACGGTCGTTCGCGTCCAGAACCTCGAGCCGATAAGGGCAGTAAAAAAGTGGAAGCGCGAACAGCCCGGAAGCGATCCTGCCCGCAAGGTGCACGGTTAGGATCAAGAAGGTGCTGTCTTATGAGCAAGAAAGTTCAAAGTGGAAAGTAAGGGCTCGAGGCTTTTACTTTCCTCTTTCCTCTTTCATCTGGTTCCAAACTGCGGTGCTCGAGCCAGTAAATCCGTCAGCGAACCGGCGAAACGCACACGGCCAGACTCGAGCCACAAGCCATGCGTGACGTTGCGCGGAATGTCCTCAAGCCGATGCGCCACCGTAATGAATTGCGTGCGCTCTGATTCGCGTTCGATCAACGTCAGCAGCAAGTTTCTCGAGGGCGCATCCAAGTAATCAAACGGTTCATCCAGAATCACGATCTCGGGATTGGTGACCAGGGCTCGAGCGATCAAGAGTTTTTTCAATTGCCCATGTGAAGTCTCAAGCCCGCTGCGATCACGCAAATCGGTGATCTCGAGCGCGGCCAGCAATTCATCGACACGCTCCATTTCTTGCGGCTCGAGGTCACGCACCCAGCCGACACTGCCGCCCAAACCGCTCGCCACGATCACATGGCCCGGCGCATCGACACGGTGGCGAATCTGCACATCGCTCGAGATCAAACCGATTCGTGCTTGACGTTCCCAAATCGCCATGAGTTCACGTCCGAAACGGCGCACGATTCCACCCCCAATTGGATTGTTCAGGGCCGGACTGATTTCACCAAGCACAAGTTTGGCAAGTGTACTTTTTCCCGCGCCATTGTGACCAATGATTGCCCATTGTTCACCAGGAAAAACCTGCCAAGAGATTTGCTCGAGCACCCGTTTTTTGGTGGCAGCACCCATGCCGTCCGATGCGGTTTCGCTTCCCAAGACTTCGCCCAAATAGACATCGGCGGATTTGATTTCGATCAGTGGCTCGAGGTTGGAAATGGGAGTGACTGGGTGGCTGGGCGAAGCATGCTTCTTGACCACAAAAACAGCACCTTCTTGCATCCACAGCGGCACCTGACGGGCCTGATGCGCTTCGGGCTTGGGTCGCTTCGCCCCTACAAGGCTAAATTCAGGGTCGCCCTTAAACGCCCCCATCTTGAGAGTTCGACCGCGCTCGAGATGCAACTCGTGCGAGGTGGTTTCAAGGCGTTCCTCGAGCCTGTGCGTGGTGTAGATCACGGTCAATCCGGCACGCACGGCATCGTCCACGTTGCGCATCAAGTCGGCTCGAGATTCTGGATCGATACCGCTGAAACACTCGTCAAGAATCAGAACTCGAGGTTTGCCTGCGAGTGCGCGAGCGAGCAGGATTCTGCGCAATTGGCCTTTGGACATCTGTGAAATTCGGCGTTCGCGCAGATGCTCGAGGTTCATATCGCGCAGCAATTTCTCGATGCGTGCAAGTTGATCTGGCTCGAGAGGGTACTGCAAAAAGTCCGTCTGATGCACGCCGGATTGCACAACCTCGAGTCCTTCAAGCGGCAATTCGAGCCGTACAAGTCGATCTTGCGATTCTGGACTGACCAAGGCGATTCGTTCACGCACTCCAATGGGTGAGGATCTCGGCTCGTCACCGACCAGTGCAAATTCCCTCGAGCCAATCCCAACGTCCGGCCAGAGTTCGCCGCGCACGAGTTTCAAGAACGTGCTTTTTCCCGCGCCGTTCGCACCGGCAATCAACCAGCATTGACCGGCTTGCAACACAAACGAAATATTCTCGAGGATCGTTTTGGAATTCAAGCTGACATTCACAGCACTGAGCTTCACAAGTGGCGAGACGATATTTGATTCACGATTGACGGACACAAGTTTCATCCTGACACGAGACCGGTACACTGGATTCATGCCACCCGAGCCAAGCGTCTGGAATGTCTTCAAAACATTTCTGCTCGTTGGTTCGACCGGATTTTCTGGCAGCATCAGTGTGCAAATGCACGCGCTGCTGGTGCGCCGCAACCGCTGGCTTTCCGAAACCGAATTTCTCGAGGGCCTGACGCTGGTCAATTTAATGCCTGGACCAACGATGTCGAACCTGGCAAGTTACTACGGCATGAAACTCGCCGGAACCCGTGGCGCACTGCTGGCGGTGATCGGCTTGTGTACGCCTGGTTTCGTGCTCGTGACCGTGCTGGCTTGGGCTTACTTCTGGTTGCACATCCTCGAGAATCCAGTCCTGCTCGGCGCATTGCGCGGCATTTCGGCGGCGGCGGTTGGTTTGACGATCAGCATGGTTTTGCGCACGGCTCGAGCCAGCCTGAACGTGCAATACGGGGTTTGGATTGCGCTGGCTGCCTTCGTCGGTGTTGGCATCTTGCGCCTGAATTTGCTTTGGGTGCTGCTGGCGTTGTTCCCGATCAGCCTGATCTTGAATCGACCTCGAGCCGAACTTGAAGGACGAACCCGTGACTGACGCGCTCGAGGTTTTCGTTTTGTTCTTGCGTTTCGGCGTGCTTTCATTCGGCGGAGCGCTCGGGATCATTCCAGAAATTGAACGTGAAATCGTGCTGCAACGCGCTTGGCTCGAGCCTCGCGTGTTCACCGATGGTTACGCGCTGGCACAATTTTCGCCCGGTCCGAACATGCTGGCGGTTGTCTTTTATGGTTTCAAAATTGCTGGGTTCGCCGGTGGCATCGGCGCGTTTCTGGGCATGTTCATGCCCGCCGCGATCCTGACCGCCGCGTTCGCTCGAGCTTGGGGCTTGCTCGGCGATGCGCCCTGGCCGAAAGCGATTCGCAATGCGCTGTTGCCGATTGGTTTGGGGCTCGCGGCGGGTGGCACGCTGTCGCTTGCTCGAGGGGCGATTCATTCCTG
>JAYURE010000839.1:0-7914 GCA_043756345.1 Deinococcales bacterium
GAAGGCGGCGTTGCATTGGGTTTGATGATTGATGGACAACTGTACCGGGGCGAACGCGGACGCGCTGGAGAAATTTCTTTGCTGCGCTTGCCGCACAACAACCGACTCGTGCCGCTCGAGAAATTGCCGTTCAAAGCCCGAGAGGAAGCGCTGGCGCAGATGGTCAGCGGCTTTGCGATTGCGCTCGACCTCGGTTTGATTCTGGTACATCAGCATCCGCCAGGAAAAAAACAATTGAACCTGACCGGACGCATCCGAGAATTGATGACCAGCGACATTCGCGTTGAAACCAGTCATTTCGGCGAACAAGGCCCATTGCAGGGCGCACTGATCTCGAGCGCCATCGCTGCGCGAACCTGGCTGTACGACACCGGAGGTTCGAGTTTTTGAACGAATCCCAGACTTATCGAAGCTCGAGTGCTCGACCTGACTTTTCACTTTCAACTTTTCACTTTTTACTGCTCCACCTTGGAGGTTCGTATGAACAAACGCATTGCACCACTCGCCCTGGGTTTCCTCGCCGCAACCGGAATGCTCCTGACCGGATTTTCAAAAGGTCAAAGCGAAACCACACTGAATGCCCTGTTCATGAAACAAGCAGCGTACAGCGAAGACGACATTCGCGCCATGACCGCAGGCTTCGAAAAAGCCAATCCCGGTTTAAAAGTCAACCTCGAGTTCGTGCCTTACGAGGCATTGCGTGACAAGACGATTGCCGCCCAAGCCTCCGGCGGTTACGACATTGTTTTGTACGACGTGATCTGGCCCGCCGAGTACGCGACGAACGGCTTCCTGATGGATGTCTCGGATCGAATCAATAAGGCAGACGTGCCGAAGATTTTCTCTGGCGCTTGGACGACCGTGCAGTACGGCGGCAAGTACTACGGCCTGCCCTGGATTTTGGACACGAAATACCTGTACTTCAACACGGAGATTTTGAAGAAGGCGGGCATCAAAGCGCCACCAAAAACCTATCAGGAATTGATGGCGCAATCCGAGATCATCAAGAAAAAAGGGATCGTCAAGTATCCGCTCGTCTCGAGTTGGTCACAGGCCGAAGCGTTGGTCGCGGATTACACGATGTACGTCAGTGCGTTCAAAGGCAAATTCGTTGACGAGAGTGGCGCTCCCGCATTCCAAACCGGTGGTGGCCTGAAGGCGCTCGAGTGGATGGTGGATTCGGTCAAGAAGGGCATCAGCAATCCGAACAGCAAAGAGTACTTGGAAGAGGACGTGCGTCGCGTTTTCTCGAGCGGACAGGCGGCATTCGCCTTGAACTGGACGTACATGTACAACCTGACGCAAGACAAGAAAGAAAGCAAAGTCGTCGGTAAAGTTGGCATTGCACCCGCACCCGGATCGGTCGGTGGCGCGAGCGTCAGTGCCGTCAACGGTTCGATGGGATTGGGCATCACGTCCTCGAGCCAGAACGCGGACGCATCATGGAAATTCATTTCCTACCTGACCAGCAAAAACGTGCAAGAAAAATATGCGAAACTCAGCCTGCCGATCTGGAAGGAATCGTACTCGAGCGCCAGCGTCACCAAAGGCCAAGAGGCCGTCGTGAAAGCCGCAAACGTCAGCATCGGCGCGATGTACCCACGCCCAACCGTGGTGCGTTACAGCGAGATCAGCACGATCTTGCAGAAGGCATTGCAAACCGCGATTCTTGGGAAAGTCAGTGCGAAGGCGGCGCTCGAGGATGCGGCGAAACAGGTGCTGGCGTTGAAGTAAAAGTTGGTGTGATCCTCGCTGCGTGGGGCGAACATAGAGTTCGCCCCTACAGTAAACAATCCGACGTAGGGGCGATCCCTGTGATCGCCCTCGCCAGAACATCGAATGGGCTATAGATAACACTGCTGCTCAAACCGTGCGGCATGTCAAACCATTGCCCGCTCGAGCCGCATCTCAGTACTCACGACTCATAACTTTTTCTCGAGACTGGAATTTCATGACGCAAAAACGCGATCAATCCACAGCTTGGCTGATGCTCGCCCCAGTGTTGCTCGTGGTGCTCGGCGCGATTGGCTATCCGCTCTTGCGCACGTTGTACCTCAGTTTCACCTCGAGCCGATTGACCGCGTTGAACCTGGCAGCCTCTTGGGTTGGTTTCGAGAATTACGTCAACGCTTTGAGTAGCCCTAAATTTCTCGAGGCCGCCTCGCACACCGGGTATTTCGTGTTCGTCAACATTGGTCTCGAGGTTGTGCTGGGCGTGTTGGTTGGTTTGTTGCTCAATCAGGAATTCCCGGGCCGAGCGTTTGTGCGCCTGCTGTTGATCGTGCCGCTCGCGTTGCCGACGGTGGTGAATGCGATCATGTGGCGTTGGATTTACAATCCAGAATTCGGTGCGTTGAATGCGCTCTTGACACAGACTGGAATTCTGCCCGAGTACCGTTCGTGGTTGGGCGAACCCGATCTGGCCATGAACATGATTATTCTTGCGGATGTCTGGAAGAATTATCCGCTCGTCGCTCTCGTCGTGCTTGCCGCGTTGCAACTTATTCCCAAAGAATTGTACGAAGCCGCCGAGATAGATGGCGCAGGATTGTGGGCGCGGTTCTGGGGCATCACCTGGCCGGGAATTCTGCCGACGCTTTCGGTCGCCATCGTTTTGCGCACCATCGAGGCCGTCAAGGTTTTCGACATCGTGTACGTGATGACTCGAGGTGGTCCGGCAGATTCAACCAAGACACTTTCATTCAGCGTTTACGAAGAGGGCTTCAGTTACTTGCGGGCTGGCAGCGGCGCGGCCTATGCGTATCTCGTGGTGCTGGCGTGTTTGGTGTTGATCACGTTGTACATTCGCCTCGTTCGTCAGGATGCCAAATGAACCGCAAAAAAATACGCCGAAAAAAATTGCTCGAGAAATTTCTGCTTTCGATTGCACTATTCTTCTTCGTGATTTCGGTGCTCTCCCCCGTCGCCTGGTTGCTGATCTCGAGCGTTTCGAGCACGAATGACTTGACCAACATTCCCTTGCGTTGGTTGCCACAAGAGTTTGATTTCTCGAGGTACACGACATTGTTGTTCACGCCGAATGAAACTTCAAAATCGTTTCTGGCGGCATTGCGCAACAGTTTGTTAATCACGCTGACCGCGACCATCGTTTCGATTCTTGCGGCGATTCCGGGCGCGTACAGTTTCTCGAGGTTTCCTGGTGCTCGAGCGAACCTGTTGTATCTCGTGCTCGGCACGTACATGATTCCGCCGATTGCGATTGTCTTGCCGTTGTACGCGATTCTGGCTCGATTGCATTTGCTGAACACGATCACAGGAATGGTGCTGGTGTATTGCACGATCCTGACCCCATTCGCCACGTGGTTGCTTAAGACAAACTTCGATGCTGTGCCGCTCGAGATTGAAGAGTCCGCTCAACTCGATGGTCTCTCGAGATGGGCGCTCTTGTGGCGCATTACCGTGCCGCTCGCGTTGCCTGGACTTTCGACGGCAGCAGTTTGGGCCGTGCTGATCGCTTGGGATGAATTCTTTTACGCACTGCTTTTTACGAGTAACGTGCAGGCAAAAACCTTGACCGTGACCATCGCGGATTTCGCTGCGGGTCGCGCCGTCGATTACGGTTTGATCTGTGCCGCCGGAGCGCTTGCGGCCTTACCACCAATTCTGATTGGTTTTCTTTTGCAGCGTGGCCTGATGTCTGGCCTGACCGCCGGAAGCGTGAAAGGGTAACGATGATAAGCACCAAACTGTCTGGTCTCGAGTTGATGCGCCTCGAGATGCAACGCCAAATTCCTGATTCACTCGAGACGTTAAAATCTTGTGCGAACGATGCCACAATGATTGCCGAGAATATTCGTGCGACCGGTCGCGTGTTGATGCTCGGCATGGGTGCGTCGCATTATGCGAATCGAATTTGTGAACCGTTGTATCGCACCCTCGAGATTGATGCGATTTCTGTTCCGTTGTCCGAAGCGATTTACGCACCGTTTCCAAACCAGAATCGTGTGACCTTGCTTGTCTCGCAATCCGGCGCGAGCGGTGAGGTTTCAAAATACCTCGAGTTGTTTGCAAGCCGTGAAAGACAGTACGGTTTGACGCTCGAGGCGCAGAGTCCGCTCGCCAAAGGCTTACCGAGTTTGGTCGCTCACGGTGGCACAGAACGTGGGTTCGCTGCCACGCGAAGCCTGCTGTTAACGTTGATCATGCACGCCAGCATTCTCGAGGCATTGGGTTCAAAAGACGATGTTCGCGCCGCGTTGCAAAGCCCGATTCCAAATGTCGATGCCGCGCTCGAGACAGTTTCCTCGAGTCGCACGTTGATTTATTCTGGTCGCACGCACCTGCAAGGACTCGCCGAGGTTTGCGCCTTGCACACCGCCGAACTCGCCCGCGTTCCTGCACTCGCGCTCGAGGGTGGTCAGTTCAAACACGGTCCGCTCGAATTGCTCGAGCCAAGTTTCGGCGTGATTTTCTTGCGTGCCAGCGGTCCAACCTCGAGCCTGACGGAATCACTGGTGCAAACTTGTCTTCGTGCCGGGATCACACCGGTCGTGTTTGATGCGAGCGGCGAACCAGAACTCTCGAGCACCGTGACCATTCCAGTCGCGCATCATCATGGTCTCTCGAGCGTGATTGCTGCGATGCTACCACTTCAAAAATTCGTGATCGGTTTTGCGCAAAAACGTGTTCACCACGTCGCTGAGGCACGTTTCTCGAGCAAGATCACGGCGGAATAATCAGGCTGGCAACTCGAGACCGTTTGGGTTTTACTTTCATCTTTTCTCTTTCCTCTGCTTTTACTTCTTTTTGGCGACCAGGAAGTACACGCCGTCGGTGCGTTTGACCACGTACATCAGCATTTGTTTGCCAGCGCCATCATCGAACATGGATTTGGTGCGAACCTCGCCAGCAATAGTTTGCGAACTCGAGGTGGATTTGAAATAGCCTGCCGCTGCGAAGTTTGTTTCGAGTTGAATCACGAACGAATCGGCCAGGCGTGTGGCGATGCCTTTGGCAACGTACAACTCAAAGCCGGTGTATTGGTTGGCTTCCGCGCCGAGTTGACCGGCGAATTCTTGCGCGTATTTTGGGTTTTTGACGAACGAGGTTCCGGCTGGAACGCTGATGCTCGAGTCGAGTGTGTTTGAGATGCTGGTGACGGTCAGCAGTTCGATGGCGGTTTGCGCCTGGATTGGTGTGGTGACGGTTAAAGTGGCGATGATCGGGGCGGTGATCAGCCAGGCTCGGAGGTTCATGGCTCGAGTTTGGCAGGTTGGGGCTTGCAGTTTTGTTACAGATGATCTGAGACCCAAGATCTTGACGAAACATTCGTTACATGTAACAATCGTTTCATGACGAAGGGTAAGGACGTTCAACTCAAACAAGACCTGCTCGAGAAAGCCACGCTCTACGCCCTCGAGCACGGTTTCAGTGACCTGTCCCTGCGTCCACTGGCCGACGGCATCGGCTCGAGCGCCCGAATGCTGATCCATCACTTCGGCAGCAAAGAGGCACTACTCGCCCAAATCGTCGAACGCATCGAAGCACAATTTCTGGCGCTCTCAGACCAACTGCTCGAGCAGGGCACGAGTCCAGTGAACATGCTCAAGGCGCTCTGGCAAGCCTTCACGCAACCCACGCTCGAGCCAGTTTTACGATCCATCTTCGAGTTGTGGGGTTACGCCCTGATTCACCCGCAGGGTTTTGAGCATTTCCTCGAGAACCTGATCACGGATTGGGTCACCCGGTTCTCGAAAGCGTTCGAGAAGGCTGGACTCGAGCCGGAACGTGCAGCAACCCTCGCGCACCTGACGGTCGCCACGGTCGAAGGGCTGTTGCTGCAACGCCTCACTGTCAATCAAGTACTTCGGATTCAAGCGGCCTTCAACCACCTCATCACCTGGCTCGAGCACGAACTCGAGTGAACGATCAGGAGTCAACATGAACTCGCCTCCGTAAGCGATTTTCGTCCGCAGCGTCCGTCCAACCAAGCAGACCGAAGCAACTCGGTCATGTGATGTCGTTGTCTTTCACGCTCGAGCGAGACGACGATCCCGCCCAACCTCGAGCCAGGAGAACACCATGACCCAGCAGTTTCACAAATCGTGGCTCAAAGTGACGGCCCTCGTCGTTGGGTCTTTCGGCCCAATCTTCTTTTTGGGAACCATGCTGCCGACCTTGGAGCCTGCCCGTTGGACACTCGACCTTTTAAGCTGGCCGCTCGACGGTCTACAAACCTTCGCCGCTCCCACCACCCGGTTTCTGTCTGCGCTGACTGGCGGCTTCCTGCTGGGCTGGGGCGTGATGATTTGGTGTCTGTCGGCCTGGGTTTATGACGCGGCCCCAGAAGCGGTGCGTCGGGTTGTCATGACGGGATTGCTGTCTTGGTTTATTTTGGATAGCACGGGGTCCATCGCTTCTGGAAATGCTTCGAATGCCTTGTTCAACATCCTCGTGCTCCTGCTGGCGGTTGGCCCGTTGTGGCGACCGGCAAGTGGCTAACACAAGCAGATGGGTTCAAGCCTTTCTGATCTTCGGGTTGATCGGCTCGAGCGTGCAGACGAATCCGAACCGTGCTCGAATCGAACGAGGACGCGATCACCTGGACTTGAAAACGATGCGACTCTAGGAGACCTTCAACCTCGAGCCTTCTCGAGTTGCGTGGACACCATTTTCAACTGGCCCCAATGGTACGGAATGTGCCTGATCTGCCCGGTCCACATGCCCATGATCGGACGTTCACCGGTCGGCGTGATCACTGTCGCTTCGAGTTGCGCATCGGTCGCGGCCTCAATGTCTCGCAGGCCGCGTTCAAACTCGAGCGTCACGACCTCAGTAATCTTGGTTTTGCCATCGGTCACGCTGGCGAGGCTCGGGCCAGAAACGGATTTGGCCCACTCTTTGTCCTCCCAACCCAAGTACGCGAAGGTCTGCCCAGTCACGTCCGCACAGTTGGCTGGCACAAGCACCCGGTTCCAATCGGTGATGTGCAAGGCGTGCCAAGCCACCGAATGCCCGCCCGCAACAGGCTCGAGGTTGAAGAGGTCTTCGGGCGTCTCCTGCATGCCTTTGAGGAATGATTTGATGTGGTTGCCCATTTGATCCAACACGAATTGTTTGGCGTTCATGCCCATAATCTACCGCACGATGAACCAAGCGACCCCATAACGAGCATGGTAAGTTCACGCCATTCTCGGAACGGTGAACCCATGCCCGCACAAACCAAAACCCGTCCAACCACACCCGAAGGCTCCTGGCCGAGCGCTGACCTCGAGCCGGTGGATGCCTGCCCCGTCTGTGGCGGTACACGACACAAGGTCATGCACGCTGACCTCAGTGACCGAACGTTCTTCTGCGCACCGGGCCGTTGGAGCCTTCAGCGTTGCAAAACCTGCGACAGTGCCTACTTAAATCCACGTCCGACCCGTGAAAGCATCCACCGGGCGTACTCGAGTTATTACACGCACGGTCAGCAACCCCAATGGGATGACCGCTATGGGCCAAGCGTGTACAACCGATTGCGGACCTGGCGTGACAATTACCTGAACTCGAACTATGGGTACAATTCAAAAGCACGCTCGAGTTTTGGAAGCGCGATGGTCTCGTTGATCCCGTGGTTGCGGTATCGGGCCGAATTGCACATCCGTCACCTGCCGCACCCGAACACTGCGGCCAAACTGCTCGATGTTGGCTGTGGCAACGGCACGTTTTTACAAGTCATGAAGGCACTCGGATGGCAGACGGTTGGGCTCGAACCCGACCCGAAAGCCTGCGAATTTGCCCGATCTGTCGGATTGGAAATGGTTCAAGGTTCGTTACAGGATGCCCCGTTTGAAGCCGAAAGTTTCGATGCGATCACCTTGAACCACGTGATCGAACACCTTCACGATCCCGCCCGTGATTTGGAAGTCTGCTGGCGTTTGCTTAAACCGGGCGGCACACTCTGGATCACCA
>JAYURE010000840.1:0-2836 GCA_043756345.1 Deinococcales bacterium
AAAGTCGAAAGTGAAAAGCTTTCGACTTTTTTCATGGCTCGAGCAGGTTCGCGTAAATCTCCTGCAAACTCAGGATTGTTTGCAAGCACGGCAAGTCGATCTCGCCGTTCTCCTCGAGCACCTGAACTTCCCAACCACTGATCGACCGCGAGTAAACCGTCACCAAACGCCGATGCTGCGAGATCAGCAAGTACTTTTGCAAACTCGGCAGGCGCGTGTATTCCGCGAGCTTGTCGTTCAAATCCACAGATTCGGTGCTGTTGTAAAGCACCTCGATCACCAGGCATGGTTCGGATTCCACTCGAGACTCGCTTTTGGGAACGCACATCACCATCACATCGGGATAACGGTAACGGCTGCCAGCGACCCGAAGTTTGATCGTTGTTGTGTACAAACGGCAAGCCAAGGCTCGAGCCTTTGGGCGCAAGACCTCAGCGATGTTGAGCACGATGTCTTCATGCTCTTGCGTTTCGCCAGCCATCGCATGCAGCGTGCCGTCCAGGAATTCATGGCGGGTTTCGCTGGCCTGTTCAAACTCGAGGTATTCCTCAACGGTGAGCATTCGTTGCGAAACGGCTGTCATGGGTGCAGTGTAGCAAAACAGCAACTTCAGTCGATGAGGGATGTTGCCGCAGCCGTATCGAACAACCAAAGCGTATCTGGCGTGTAAACGTGATCTGCCGGGTAAACCCCGCCCCACAACTCCGAGACGATCTTGGCCTTGTTCGCGCCGGTCACAAAAAAGTGTGCGGCTCGAGCAGCGTTCAAGACTGCGAACCCGAGCGAAATGCGTTCAACTTGAGGCTCGAGCGTCGGACCTGGAAACGTCACACGAACTGGATCAAGCGAATCCCAATCCGGTGTGCTCGGAAAGAGACTCGCGGTGTGACCGTCAGGCCCGAGGCCAAGATGAATCAAGTCAAGCGCAATCGGCCCATCAAAGATCGCCTCGAGTTCGGCCTTGTACGCGGCAGCGCCAGCAGTTCCACCAAGTTCGCCACGCATCCGATGAACATTCTCGTGCGGAATCTGAATCTGCTCGAGCAGCGCGGCATTGACCATCGCGAAGTTCGATCTCGAATCATCCGGTGGCACGCAACGTTCATCGCCCCAAAACAAATGAATCTTGTCCCAGGGAAGCTCGAGTTTTGCCAAGCGTTCATAAATCGCTTTCGGCGTGCTGCCACCCGCGAGCGCCACACAAAACCGACCTCGAGCCTGAATGGATTCGAGTGCGTGTTGTTCGAACAACCCGACCGCCTCGAGCGTGACCGCTTCCAGGTTCTCGAGAATTTGTTTTTGAATCATTCTGACTTTCAACCCTTCTCGGTATGCTCGGAAATGCTTTCCTCGAACAGCGCTTGTAACTGTAAAGTCGTACTCCGGTTTGAGTTCGATTTTGTCTGGCAATTCCTTCACACCGTCAGTTTTCGCCACTTGCGATCCCCGCCAAGCAACGCATTCGCGGCGCTTGGACCCCAGCTTCCGGCCTTATAGGGCTGTGCCGCCATCTTCGTGTCCAAGACGGGTTGAATCCAAGCCCAACTCGCCTCAACCTCATCCTCTCGAGGGAAAAGGCTGGCATCGCCCAAAAGCGTGTCCAGGATCAAGCGTTCGTAAGCGCTCGGGCCGATGTCGCCAAAATCGCGGTAATTGAAATCCATCTCGACGGCCCGCAAACTCGAGTCCAAACCTGGAACTTTCGCATCGAAACGCAAGGTAGCGCCCTCGTCCGGTTGAATGTTGATGCGCAAAATGTTCGGCTCGCCAGTCGCGGGGAACAACGCCAGCGGTGGGCGTTTGAAGACAATCGCAATCTCGGTGCTTTTGACCGGCAGACGCTTGCCAGAACGCAAGAAGAACGGCACGCCAGCCCAGCGCCAATTGTCAATCTCGAGCCGCAAGGCAGCATAGGTTGGCGAGTTCGAATCGGGATTGACTTTCTCTTCCTCGCGGTAGCCGGGAACGCCTGCGCCTTTGATTTCGCCGCTCGAGTACTGCCCGAGGATCACGCAATCATCGCAATGTTCGCTGGTGATCGGCCGCAGGGCGCGAATGACTTTGACTTTCTCGTCACGCAAAGCATTCGCTTCGAGCGGATGAAACGCACCCTGCCACGGACCGACCGGTGGTTCCATCGCAATCAGGCACAAGAGTTGCATCATGTGGTTTTGCACCATGTCGCGCAGAATTCCGGCCTCTTCGTAAAACGCGCCGCGACCCTCCATGCCCAAATCTTCGGCCACAGTGATTTGCACGTGATCGACGTAATCGCGGTTCCACAATGGCTCGAAAATCGTGTTTGCAAAACGCAGCGCGAGGATGTTCTGCACCGTCTCTTTTCCCAAAAAATGGTCGATACGGTAAATCTGAGATTCTTTGAAATCCTTGTGCAACGCCACATTCAATTGTTGTGCCGTCTCGAGGCTGACCCCGAACGGTTTTTCAACAATGATCCGGGTCCAACCGGCATCTTCGTCGTTCAATCCTGTCGCGCCAAGCTGCTCGGTGATGATAGGAAATACGCTCGGCGGGACCGAACAATAGAATAACCAATTGTTAAATCCCGCAGCCTCAAGCCTGTCACGCAGGGCGCGAAACTGGGCCGGATCGCCGAACTCGAGCGCCTGGTAATCGAGCGCCGTTGCGAATTTCTGCCAGGTTTCCTCGTTGATCGTGCCGACTTCACTCGAGCCTTCCAGCGCCTTGCGGGTGATGGCGGTGTACTCGTCTCGAGACATCGGCGTGCGGGCGCAACCGATGACGGCAAATTTCCCCGGCGCGTGACCCTCGTTCATCAGGCGATACAGCGCCGGTAAAAGTTTGCGTTTGGTCA
>JAYURE010000841.1:0-2836 GCA_043756345.1 Deinococcales bacterium
TGCGTCTTATGGTCAAGAAGTGTTCGCCCTTCCCTCGAGATGGAATTGACGTGAAATTCCATCAAAATCGTCCATATGCGTAAGCCCTGCGAGCCCTTCCTTTTCCCTTTCACCTTTGTCCTTTAACCTGCTTTTACGCGCCAATCGCTCGAGCCGCACCGAGTGACATCTCGCCCTTTTCGAGCAGTGCTTGCCTTGCGGTGTCTCGAGCGAATCGGTCTGGGTGCAGTTCGGCAGCTTGGAGGAGGAGGGCGCGTCCGCGTTTGCCGCGTCCGGCGAGGGCGACACCGGAGTTGTGCCGGACCCACCAGTTCGGATCGCCGAGCAACTCGAGGATGCGGACTTCACTGGCTCGGTCGGTCAGGCAAACGCTGGCGAGGACGGCTTGGGCTCGCACGGGCCATTCCGGGTCGAGCATGGCGTTGCGTACCAGGTCTTCGCCTTCGGGTGGCACGAATCCGATTCGGGCAATGGCACGCAATGCGCTGGATCGGATGCTCATGTCGTTGCTGGCAAGCCACGGCAAAGTCAAGTCAATCAGTGAAATATCTCGCACATGCCCGAGTGCTTCGAGTGCGGCACGAATGCGTGGATGGTGCGAGCCCGGCTCGAGGATGTTTTCGAGGACCGGTCCGGCGTTGCCTTCCAAGAGGACAATGCATTGTTGAACGCTGCCTTCTCCGAGTTCCATGCGCGACAGGCGTGGCACGAACCGGGTCACGAGGGCTCGAGCGGGTTGGCGCACTCGGGCAGAAACCCTGGCCATGGCGAGCAGTGCATAGCGGGCAATTTCTGGGTCACGGTCACGGCAGAGGCGTTCGAGCGCGTACAACGACCGTGGGTGCCGGGCGAGCGACAGGCGTTCGATGGCGGACACACGCCGATCATTGGATCGTGTCTCGAGTTCACGCAAGTCCTGTTCGAGCAAACCGCTGGAATTGTACAGATTCGAGGCTTGGATGCCCTCGAGTCCGGCCATGTTTTCGCGCAGGCTTAAGAGCGCGTCTCGAGCGGCGGGGTCTTGGGTGGGTCTGCGCCCATCAAGGATCGGTTCGTTCGGGCCTTCGTTCCAGATCAGTGACAACCAGATTTCCGTCCAGCGTTCCTCGCGTTGCTTGCGTGACAGGTCGGCTTTGCGGCGAATGAACTGCATCATGGTTTGAACGAACAGGGTGCTTAGAAGCAGCAATCCGGTCAGCATCAGGCCCGCGATCACGCCTTTGAGTGCGAGTTCTGCCGCCCAACGTCCCGAGCGGCGTTCCATGAAGATCACGCCCAACCCGACCATCAGTGCGCCTTCGGTCACAAAGATCACGAACGCGGCGAGCGCGTAGGCGGCGAGCGCGATGGGTCCGCCGTTCATGCGGGTTCCCGTGCGACCAGTTCGAGTTCAGGCTTGAGTTCAGGCTCGAGTTCAGGCTTGAGTTCAGATTCGGATTCAGGCTCGAGGCTGGTCAGGTCATCATCTGCGTTCGGGGTGTTCAAGGCCGCAGGGTTGATGTCCAAGACGTTGGCGAGGTGGGTCATGTCTTCCGGGTCGGGCAGGTGTCGGCGCACCCGAGCGATCAACTCGAGCGGACTGAACGGTTTGGTCAAATACTCGGCCACCCCAAGGCGCAAACCGTGCAGGACGTTGTGTTCTTGGCGCAATCCAGAAACCACAAAAACCACGGGTGCAACGGCCCTCGAGCCGTAGAGGTCATCGATCAGTTGCACGATCTCAAAACCGGTGCCACCGGGCAAGTTCACATCCAGGATCGCCAGGGTTGGGCAGTGTTGCTCGAGCCATTTGAAGGCTTCCGGCACAGCCTCGAGCGCCACCACGTCAAGTCCCTCCCGCTCGAGCACAATCGAGAGGAGTTTTCTGGTGGCGGGATCGTCTTCAACGATCAATGCTGTGCGGGGGTATTGGGTCATTGCGGGTTCATGGGTTGATCTGACGTACTGGGTTTGAAAGGGAGAGTTTGAAGGTTAGGGTTTTGGAACGAAGGCTTTGAGGCTCAAGCGGGGTTTGGCTTCCGGTTTTCACTCGAGTGTCCATCTTCATCTTCGCAGACTTTTTTGCTCGGAAAGGGAATTTCTCGCCATTCCCTGACGTTCTCATGGTGGCATAGGGCCTGTCACGAATGCCTCACGCTAGTGCAGCGTGAAGTTCTTGCAGGTTCTTGCGCCTCGAGCATGGGTTGCTTTACACCTGTGAAGTCTCGCACAGGCAATTCGGCGCAAGTGCAAAAACCTCGAGCGGCATAGACTGCCCGTATTCCAAACTCGAGAAAGGGGGATCGAACGATGCCGACGTATTTGAAAACTGCATTCTTGAAGACCGTGATGTTCGCAACAGCCCGCATTCCAGGAGTTCATCATGTCAATCAGCAAGTCAATTACAGTTCGTCCCGCTATTCCCCACGATGCCGAAAGCATCGCCAGTATTTCCAACGCCAATAACGAACCGCATTTTCAAACCACAACCGCCCGAAAACTCGAGGAGATTCAAAAGCACCCGGACGCTTGGCTGATCGCCGAACAATACGGCAAGGTCGTCGGTTGCGCCACACGCTGGCACTGGTCCGAGAACGGTTTGGACCGTATCGCCGTGTACTCGCACCCAGAGCATCGTGACCCAACGATCAACGCGAAGTTACTCGAGGCCATCGAATCTCTCGTGCAATCACGCGGAGGCACCAGATTGTTCGACACGACTCGAGCCGACTTTCTCGAGCACGCCACGCATTTGCAATCGTTCCGCGAGGTCTTTCGCTCGTTCGGTGCGGAACTCGAGTTCAGCAAATTTGACCCACAATCTTTTGCGCACCTCGAGCCGGAATTGCTTGGCCGA
>JAYURE010000842.1:0-2835 GCA_043756345.1 Deinococcales bacterium
CCAAGAGCAACCGGTAGCGGCGTTCGGATTCTCGAGCCTCGAGCAGCAAACGTGAACGTGACAGTGCGACGCTGACCTTGTCGGCCAAGGCCGCAAGCAGGCGCAAATCGTGCGGTCCGAGGCGATCCTCGTTGACCGTTTCGACATTCAGCACGCCAGCGACCTGGCCACCGTCGAAAAGTGGCACGCAAACCTCGCTGGTGACACCATCGACCGGATAAATAAAATCTGCGAATTCGCTCGGGTTTTCGATCAGGCGGGCGCAACCGGTGCGGGCGACCTCGCCCATGACACCACGGGTGATCGGCAAACGGTTGACGACCGTGTTGTACCCAACGTCGTGTTGCAAAACCAGCAGATCAGCCTCGAGTAATGACAAACTGACCATCGAATACCCAAAACTCTGCGAGGTCGCCTCGACGACCGTGCGAATGATCGTGTTCAGGTTGGTTTCGTTGGCAATCGCCGCACCGACCTCCTCGAGCAGCGTGAAGGCGCGACCTTTTAAATCTTGGGCGGTCAAGCGCCGGTTCACGGGCCGTTCATCGAAAGCTTCGCTCGGGTTCTGACGAACCTGACGCACGATCATCGGATCGGACCCGAGATCGCGTGCCAGATCAGGCTCGAGGGCCGATTGGCGCGGTTTCACGTTGGGTTGGAGGTCATCGGAGATCAAGTGGCTCCTGGAAGATGGAGATGGAGGATGGATTCACTTTTGCTGTGAACGAGACTGCAAACTATTTACAGTGTTGTTTGGTTTGATCATCTTTCGGGATGATTGGCTTGGGATGATCGGGTGTTTGTGAAGTATTGCAGGAGAAGTGTTTTGGGACGGTGCAAAAGCCCCTTAAACTGGGTGACTGTAGGCAATCAAACCTCATGGATTTCTTACACTAAAGTATGGTGTCCAGGTTCATCTTTACGTGATTAGCACGCAATAGTAGACCAAAGTTGAGGTTGGCTTAAGGCGATAGAAAGCCAAACTTGAACAACGAAAATTCTGCTCAAAAACCCACCGTCCAAAATCAATTGTCGAGCACAAGTAGAACCAATCTCGAGGTCACACAAAAAACTTGATGATCGCCGAAAGAACGATCATCAAGCCTTGAATTGGATTTGATCTCAGATCAGATTTGACTCGGGTTTAAGCAGTGAAAGCAATGTAAGCCAGAATTCACTTCGGCCGCGAGCCCAAAATTCTGAATTCCTTTCAGCCTCGAGAACCCAGTCTCGAGAACCCAGTCTCGAGAATTCACTTGAAGCTCGAAAGGTCAAAGACCACGGTTCGCGCTTTCTCCTCGGTGATTGCCAAGGATTTACCGCCGACATCGCCTGGCACTTCAAACACCAAGCGCAACGCCGATTCGCTCCCAGGGGCAACCTCGACCCCCAAACGTTCCTCGCGCCCACCCTTGTACAGGCTCAAACCGCAACGCTGCTGGCTGTCGGTTTCGTTGTCACTCGCGGTCAGCACCAACCCGAACGAGCAAGCACCAACATCCAAGTTTGATCCGCCCACCGGGATGTCATTCTTGATGGTCATGGTCACAACCAACCAGCGTTTGCCACTCGAGGCGGCCCGTTGATTGAACGAATCGGCAAAAGACGCGCCATCCAAACGCAAACTCGAGAAACGCATCGGCACGAACTCGCCGGGTTTGGCAGTGATGCTGGGTAGGGCAGTCGAGCCGCTCGGGTCGCTGGCATCGTTGTACGGCGCGGGCAACGCCTTGACCTTCTTGCTCAGGTCGTAACGCACCACCGGCTCTTGATCGTTGTTGCTGCTGGACTGCACGATCAATTTCGGAATCACACCGGCACTCGAGACAGTCAGGATCGCATACGCATCAATTTTTTGCGTGGGCTTCAGGCGCACCTTCAACGGCACGAACTCGCCCTCTCGAGCGATGTACGCAGAACCATACGGTTCCGGGCTGAAATTCACATCCTTGCTGTCCACGGCGGTAAAACGCAAATTGAAGGTGCTGAATTCCAAATCTTTTTTCTGCGGATTTTGCACCGTGAAACGCAAAATCAAGAGTTTCTCGGAAGACTCAGGCTCGAATTTGCTCGAGCCGATCCGCGTGCGTTTGAGCGAAAATTCGGCACTTTTTAAAGTGAAATTCAGCGGGTCGCGTTTGCCAATCGTGTAGGTCTTGCCCAACTCGCCTGTACCACCAACAAGCGCGGTTGCCCCCGAAACGGCATCCGTGGTGTTGCCCGCCACCAGCGTGATCTCAATCCTCGAGCCGGAAGTTTTGACCGGCACGCCCGCCGCGACCAAGGTGCTCAGGGGAATGTACGTTTCATTGCCCTGCCGAATCGCAGGTTTGCTGGTCGCCTTGCCATTCACAAACACCTGGAACGTTTTTTGTGCGAACGCCACACCGACCACCAGGACGAGAGCGCCCAAACCGATTTGGGCTGCGCGATTGCGAAACGGATTCCTCGAGAGTCCCATGAATTCCTCCTCGTGAACTTGAGCTAGGAATCCATGGTAAATGCTTTTTTGGATTTTATGGTCACGTGGGAAATCCCATTTGTGCCAGACAGTGAATTCTCAACTCGAGCCTTAAATCCGAAAGTACACCAATTCCGCCTCGAGTTCCGCTGGGATCACATCGGGCGGTACGGCTTGCGCTCGAGTCTGGAGTTGATTGGCAAGTGTTCGCGCAAACTCGAGGTAGCCCGCGAAATCCGGTTCTATGTTTTCATCTCGAGTTAGCGCGGGTTGATCGAACAATGACGGGTGAGCCTGATCCGCTGCGTGTTTCCACGCGCCAGAATGCCAGTCGAGTTCGTACAAGGACAAGAACCTCGAGCCATGTTCGGCCA
>JAYURE010000843.1:0-7894 GCA_043756345.1 Deinococcales bacterium
GCCCTGATTCCCGTGTTCTTTGGCGGGACCATTCTTCTTTTTGGCCTGATGCAACTCGCACCCGGCGACATGCTCAGCACCATGCGCCAAGACCCTCGGGTGAAGCCCGAAACGATTGTGCGGCTCGAGAATAAATTCTTGCTCAACGAGCCGATTCCGGTTCAATACGGGGCCTGGATTTTCAACTTGGTTCAAGGTGACTTGGGTAACTCGTTCATTTATGGCGATCAACCGGTGACTGCTGTGATTGGACGGCCAATCGTCAATTCATTGTGGATCGTGATCCCAGAATTGGTTCTCGGCTACCTGATTTCCATTCCGCTTGGGGTGTTCACGGCTTTGCGGCAAAACAAATTCCCAGACATCGCCATTGGCGTGACCTCGTTTTTTCTGGCCGCCTTTCCCAGTTTTTTCTTGGGTTTGATCATCGTGTTTTTGCTGTTGAATTTCAAATTTGCCACCGGTTTTGCCTTGTTACCAATAGGCGGTATGACCAGTGACACGCACGATTTCATGAATCCGCTCGAGCAATTCCTGGACATTGCACGACACGCCATCGCACCGATTTTTACCTTGTTGCTCCTGGATGCCTCGATCACCTCAAGGTTTTTTCGGGCACAGATTTTAGATGCACTTGGCCAGGATTACATTCGCACCGCAAAATCAAAAGGCCTGTCCGAAAATGTGGTCATGTACAAGCACGTCTTGCGCAATGCCAGCGTGCCGTTCATCGCTTCGATTGGTGGCACACTTCCGGGATTGATCGGAGGCGCGGGTCTGATCGAGTACATTTTCAACTGGCCTGGAATCACACCAACGATCCTGGCGGCACTCGGTGCAAAAGATGTTTTTATGTACGTTGGTTTTGTTGCCATGACCCTGGTCCTGCTCGCTATTGGCAATCTGATCGCAGATTTGTTGCTCGCGGTGGTTGATCCCAGAATCAGGTACGGCTGATGGCTGCCACGCAACTTTCTACAACTGCAAACGCACCTCGAGAACGCTCCGAGGCTTTGACGCAATTTCAGGTCTTTGGTCAGCAATTTCGCAAGAACAAAACCGCTATTTTTGGCCTGCTGATGTTGATCGTGCTTTATTCTGGTGCGTTGTTCGCACCGCTGATTGCCCCGTATGGCATGGACGAGTACAGCACCACCGATATCACCGGTTTTGCACCACCGACTCGAATTTACTGGACCGATCCTCAAACTGGTGCCGTAGGGCCATTTGTTTACAAAGTGACACGCGAACGTGATCTGACCTCGTTTGAACTCAAATTCACCGAGGACAAGGCGACAAAATGTCCAGTGAATTTCCTGGTGCGCTCGAGCGAACGAAAGTACAAGCTGTTCGGATTCATTCCGGCAGACCTGCACCTGTTCGGCGTAGATGCTCCATGTAAAGTGTTTTTGTTTGGAGCCGACGAAGTTGGCCGTGATTTGTTCTCGAGAATCTGGTTCGGGTCACAGGTCTCGTTGACCATCGGTATCCTCGCGGTTTTGCTTTCGTTCACGATTGGTTTGTTTATGGGGGGGATTGCAGGGTACTTTGGCGGCTGGCTCGATAATCTGATCATGCGAATCACCGAAATTCTCTCAGCGGTTCCCGATTTGTTCTTGCTGGCCATTTTGACCAGTTACTTGCCCAAAAGCGTCGATCCGTTGTTGCTGTTTTATGCGATGGTTGCGGTCCTTTCATTCATTGGTTGGGGCGGACTGGCTCGAGTGGTTCGCGGCCAGATCCTTTCTTTGCGTGAAGCGGATTTTGTTCAAGCTGCTGTGGCGCTCGGGGCGCGTCCGGGACGAATCATCGCTCGGCACCTGCTTCCGAACATTGCCTCGTACATGCTGACAGTTGCGTTTCTAGCGATTCCTTCGTTCATCCTGACTGAAAGCACGCTTTCATATCTTGGTTACGGCGTCCGTGAACCGCAGGCGAGTTGGGGTGCGTTGCTTCAGGATGTTAACGACGGCGGCTTCGGAACCTTCATTTACCGTCCGTGGATTCTGATCCCAGGCTTCTTCATCGTTTTGGCCATTCTCGCCTGGAACCTCTTCGGTGATGGCGTGCGAGATGCTTTCGATCCAAAGAAACGCCGTTAACGCTCGAGTGATCCCCAGCGGTGCGCACCGCTGGGCCACTGGACGCTGCTGTGAATAATAAATAGAATCACGAGAATTAAAATTGGAGGCCCAACCGCAATGGCAAACACTGAGACGCTCTTGGATGTCAAGAATCTAAAAACCTACTTTTTCACTGATGAGGGTGTCGTCAAGTCCGTCGATGGTGTGACCTTCCACATCCAAAAAGGTGAGACGCTTGCTGTGGTCGGCGAGTCCGGTTCGGGCAAATCGGTCACAAGTTTGTCAATCATGCGTTTGATTGCCACGCCACCTGGCAAGATTGTCGAGGGTGAAATCACCTTCAAAGGCAAGGACGGCAAGGCTCGAGACATCACCAAATTGTCTGAACCCGAGATGCGCAAAATTCGTGGCAATGACATTTCAATGATTTTCCAGGAACCGATGACCAGCCTCAACCCGGTTTACACCGTCGGTGATCAGATCGCCGAGGCGGTCTCGTTGCATCAGAACAAGAACCGCAAGGAGGCGATGGAGGTCGCCGTGACGATGCTCGAGTTGGTCGGTATTCCCGAGCCTCGGCGTCGCGTCACGAATTACCCGCATCAGATGTCCGGCGGTATGCGTCAGCGTGTGATGATTGCCATGGCACTCTCTTGCAACCCAGCCTTGTTGATTGCCGACGAACCGACCACAGCGTTGGATGTGACGATTCAGGCACAGATTCTGGACCTGATGCGCAAGCTGCAACGCGAGATCGGCATGAGTATTTTGTTCATCACCCACAACCTTGGTGTGGTCGCAGAAATGGCGGATCGCGTGGTCGTGATGTACGGCGGGCGCGTGGTTGAAGAGGGCGATGTTGTCGAGATCTTCAAACGCCCCAAGCATCCGTACACGATTGGGCTTCTCAACAGCATTCCGAGCGTGGATTACTCGAGTGGCGAAAGCAAACGCCTCGAGGCGATTCCCGGTAACGTCCCGAACCCGTTGTACTTGCCGAGCGGTTGCGCCTTCCATCCGCGTTGCAAGTACGTTCAAGACGCGTGCAAGGCCACAGTCCCTCTGCTTGAAGACACCGGTGATGGTCACATGAGTCGTTGCCTGCGTTGGAAGGAGCTTTCATGACCGCCCCCGTTTCTTCAGCTTCTACCAATACCGGTTCGAGCGCCCAACCGCTGCTCGAGGTCAACAACCTGCGCAAGTTCTTCCCGATCCGTGGCGGCCTGCTCTCGAGGGTCGTGGCGAACGTTCAAGCCGTCAGTGACATCTCGTTCAAGATTGCCAAGGGCGAGGTTTTGGGTTTGGTTGGCGAGTCCGGTTCGGGCAAAACCACGGCGGGCCGCGCAATCCTGCGTTTGATCGAACCAACCTCCGGCGAGGTCAAGTACGATGGCGTGGACATCACCAAGCTTCCCAAGAACGAGATGCGCGAGTACCGCAAGCGCATGCAGATCATCTTCCAAGATCCGTTCGCGTCATTGAATCCACGCATGACGGTCGGTGACATCATCGGCGAGGCGCTCGAGATTCACCGCCTTGCCAGTGGTCAGGCCCGCACGGATCGTGTCGCGGAACTGCTAAAGCGCGTGGGTCTCTCACCGGATCACATGCGCCGGTATCCGCACGAGTTCTCCGGTGGTCAACGTCAACGCATTGGTATTGCCAGGGCGCTAGCGGTCGATCCGAACTTCATCGTGGCCGACGAACCGGTTTCGGCATTGGACGTTTCGATTCAGGCACAGGTTGTGAATTTGCTCGAGGATTTGCAACGTGACCTCGGATTGACCCTCTTGTTCATCGCGCACGATTTGGCCGTCGTCGAGTACATCTGTGATCGCGTGGTCGTGATGTACCTCGGCAAGATCATGGAGATCGCTAGCGCCAAAGAGTTGTATCTCAACCCCAAGCACCCGTACACGGAAGCGTTGCTTTCCGCCGCGCCGATCCCGGACCCAACGATTAAACGCAACCGCATCATTCTCGAGGGTGACATTCCCAGCCCGATCAACCCACCGAGTGGTTGCGTCTTCCGCACCCGTTGCCGGTACAAAATCGCCGAGTGCGAGCACACGGTTCCTGAACTCAAAGAGGTTGCGCCCGGTCATTTCAAAGCCTGCATCCGTGACGACATTCTCTAAGGACGTAAAGGAATTCCAGGCTCGGGTCGATTCAGGCTCGAGCTTTTTATTCGAGGCTCAGATCATGCCGAGTTCTCGAGCCTTACTCAAGGCCCCCAGCCGATCTTGCGCATCCAACTTGCGGTAGAGGTTCTCGAGGTGATCCTTGATCGTCTCAGGGCTCAAGTTGATGGTTCGGGCCATCTCCTTGTTGGTCAGACCGGACGCCAGCAACGCCAGCACCTCGAGTTCTCGTTTGGTCAGTGCGGGTAACTCTGGACCGGCTGGAAAAACCGTCAGGTTCGGGTCGGCACAGAGTTTGCGGATCAGGCTGGCCAAGCGTGCCGCCTCAGTTTCCTTACTGACGAATGCTACCGCGCCAGCCGAACGTGCTGCGCTCACCAACGCCGCCTCGCTGAAGGTGGTCAACATGATGATTCGCGCTTGCGGCAGGATCTTCGAGATGCGTTTGCAAGCCTCGAGCCCATCCAAGTTCGGCATTTTGACATCCAACAAAACCGCGTCAGGCCGTAAACGCTCACAGAGAGTCACAGCCTCGAGCCCATCGCAGGCTTCGCCAACCACATCCAACTCGAGGCCGCGCAAACCGTAGGCAATTCCGATGCGAAACAGTGGATGGTCATCGGCGATCACGACCTTTAAAGTCAGTTGGGTCGTCTCGAGATTCACGCGTTCCTCCGACCATGGTTTTGTGCGAGTTCCGGCTTGAGCGTGATCCGCAACGCCGTGCCAGGCCGGTCGTACATCCGCTCGAGCGTGCCACCGTGGGCCAGCACAATCTGCCGGGCGATGAACAGGCCCAGGCCGCCGGTGCCGCTGGTGAAATCCTGACCGGCGAGTTGCACCCGTTGCGTGTTGAACGGTTGGGCCAGCACCTCGAGATCACCTTGCAAGCCTGGGCCATCATCGGCAATCGTCAGGGTTGAACCGTTGACCTCAATCCGAATCACGCTCTTGGCGTAACGCAGGGCGTTCTCGAGCAGATTCGCGCAGGCACGCTCGAGTTCGGCAGTCGTGGCGAGCGCCCGACCGGAACCGCCGACGATCAGACTCAGGTTTTTGCTGCGGGCAGAGGGCTTGAACCTCGCCTCGAGTCCTCGAGCGAACGCGCTCAAATCGGTCGGCTCGAGTTGGACCTCAATGTTTTCGCGCTCAAATCGATGCGCGTCAACCATGCGTTGCACCAAGGCCAGCAGCGCTTCGTTTTCGGCCCGCAAGCTCGAGACCAGTTTGACGCGATCTTCCTTGCCGAGGTTTTCGTTTTCACGGATCACCTCGAGCACATGGTTCGCGGCGATGATCGGGGTTTTCAAATCATGCACCAAGGTTGCCATGAAAGCGCTGCGTTTGCCCTGCTCAGAACGCAAAGCATCTAAGGCGCTCGAGATCGCGGCCCGAACCGTTTCGATCTCAGATGGTAAATCGTACAGGTCCGGGAGTTGAATAGCGGCCAGTCGAGCACCCGGTTTGGCAATGCTCGAGACCGCATCGGCAAGTTTGGTCAGCGGTTGCAACAGCAACGTTGATACGGCATACCCGACCAGCACCGAGATCAGCGCAATCGCCAGCAACCAGACCGCGAACGAGGACCACAAGCCCGAATTCTCGCCCGCGAGTGGCATCACATACATCAGGGCCATGACCACGTTCGGCGCGAGCGCCAATAACGCCACGACAATCGCCAGCGTCCAACGCAAACTGAGCGAACGACGCAGTGGTACACCAGCACGGCGAGAGAGATCACCAGACGCCATCTGGCTCGAGGTGGATGCATTGGCGGGCTTGCCCATCATGGCTCGAGTCTACGGTGCAAAGTGACGTGAGAACGTGCAATCACGACGCGAGGTGTTCTAAGCTAAACGGCATGGACGGACCAACTGACGCCATGACCAATTCTGTCGGCCTCGAGTTTTTGCGGGCAAGCCGAAAATTCTTTTTGCAATCTCAAACCTTGGGTTCTCGAGCACTCGAGCAGGTGCCAGAAGCCAAGATCCACCATCATCCTGAGGAATCGAACAGTTTGGCAGTGATTGTCAAGCACATGGCGGGAAACATGCGCTCGAGGTGGTCAAACCTGTTCGGCAGTGATGGCGAGACGGCAGGCCGCGACCGTGATGCAGAATTCACCGATGATGCCCGGTCCAAAGCTGAGATTCTCGAGGAATGGACGGCGGGATGGAACGTGTTCTTCACAGCTTTTGATGCCCTCGAGCCGGAAGACTTGACGCGAACCATCACCATCCGTGGCGAATCGATCAGTGTGATCGAGGCCCTGCAACGCCAACAGGCGCATTACGCGCATCACACCGGGCAGATCGTCTACCTCGCCAAAGCGGTCGTTGGTGCCGATTGGCAAAGTTTGAGTGTTCCAAAAGGCGAATCTGCGGCGTTTAACCAAAAGATGTTCGAGCAACATAGAGGTCGATCATGAATCAGTCAGAAAAACTCGAGCGTCCACCACTGTACGTGACGATTCCGTTGTGGATCATTCTCGGTTTGAACATCGTTCTGAATCTATCCGGGGCTGGCCTGATAGTTTCGTACCTGGTTTCTGCCAAAACCCCCAATTTTACCAGCACGATTTTGCCAATGCTCAGCGTGATTTTGACGTTGATCTCCGCCATTGGTGCTGGCTTGATGCGACGTTGGGCCGCCATTGTCTTTGTGGTCCTGACTGTGATCGGGATGCTGCCGTTGTTTGCAGGCAGGCTCAATGCACCGGGATTGACGCTGAATTTTCTGAGTTGCTTGATCGTGATTCTTGCCCTCCGTTGGATGGGTTGAACCAAATCCAACCTCGAGCCTGGGTGTTCAAGCTTGACCGGTTCGTGATACTCTAAAACCCCGTAAGGCCATCGTGCCTTCGGCTCAATTCCGCACTGCATTTCGTCGGGCTCGAGCACCTTCAGAGCCCGGCTCGTCTTTTGAGATTTTCAGTTCAGGTGTGCAACTCGAGGAGGAACATGAAATACATTTTTATCACCGGCGGTGTGGTCTCAAGTCTTGGAAAGGGCATCGTCACCTCGAGCCTGGGCGCAATATTGCGGGCGCGTGGCTATCGCGTGGCCGCCGTCAAGATTGATCCGTACATCAACCTCGATGCGGGCACGATGCGTCCCTACGAACACGGCGAGGTCTTTGTCACCCGAGACGGGGCCGAAACCGATTTGGATTTGGGGAATTACGAGCGTTTTATGGACATTGAGGTTCGGCGCGAATCCAACATGACCACCGGCCAGGTGTACAAAAGCGTGATCGAACGCGAACGGCGTGGCGAATACCTGTCACAAACCGTGCAGGTGATTCCGCACATCACGGATGAAATCAAAGACCGGATTCGTCAGGTCGCCACCGAAGTCAACGCCGAAATCTGCGTGGTCGAGGTTGGCGGTACGGTTGGCGACATCGAAAGCCTGCCATTTCTCGAGGCGATCCGCACGATGCGTTTCGATGAGGGTTACGAGAACACCGCCTATATTCACCTAACCCTCGCGCCGAGCGTCACCGGTGGCGAGATCAAAACCAAACCGACGCAGCATTCGGTTGCGGCCCTGCGCAGCGTTGGCATCACGCCAGATTTCATTGCGATTCGCAGCAAAACCGAACTGACCGACGAACTTCGTCGCAAGATTGCATTGTTCACCAGCGTTGACCCGGACAATGTGTACTCGA
>JAYURE010000844.1:0-2826 GCA_043756345.1 Deinococcales bacterium
AACGCGCCGGGGCCGTTTTCGAGTACGGCATTGATGCGAGGCTCGAGATTTCTGGCTCGAGGGTGACGGGCGTTCGCACTCAAACTGAACTGATCTCGAGTCAGGTTGTGGTTAACGCGACCGGGGCCTGGGCGGGCGAGTTGATGCGTCAGGCGAGCCTCGAGCTTGAGGTTCAACCGTCGCGCCGTCAGGTCGCCAGCACTGTACCAACGAGCGTTTTGCCCGAGGACATGCCGATGAGCATTTTTGTCGATGATGGCTTTCACCTGCGCGTCCGCGATGGTCGCGTGATCCTGCTCAAACCGGCACAGTCCCAATTGACTCAGGCCGCGCACGAAAATCCGTTCAGCCTCGAGTTTGATCCAACATGGTTGCCCGATGTGCTCGGATCGGCACACGCTCGGGTTCCGGTTTTGCGAGACGTGCCCATTGATCCCGAACGCTGCTGGACTGGCCTCTACGAGATGAGTCCCGACACGCACGCGCTGCTCGGACGCGCCCCGAAGCTCGAAAACCTGTACTTGGCGAACGGCTCGAGCGGTCATGGCACGATGCACTCCCCCGCCCTGGGCAAGTTGCTTTCCGAGATGATTCTGGATGGCAAAACCTCGAGTTTGGATGTTCACGCCTTGCGACCCGAACGCTTCCTCGAGAACGATCCGGTGCGGGGCTCGAACTTGGTGTGAACCTCTGAAATCTGGTCTGGAAACCGGTGGCCCATCGGGGTATTCTTTGCCGTGCCTTCAGAACCATTTTTTCCAAGCGGTCACATCGAGGTTGTTTGCGGCCCGATGTTCTCCGGTAAATCCGAGGAATTGATTCGCCGCATCACCCGCGCCCTGATCGGCAAGCAGCGCGTTTTCGTCTTTAAACCGGCGATTGACAACCGTTATCACGTCACCAAGGTTGCCAGTCACGCGGGCCGCACCGTCGAAGCTCGGGCCGTGGCGAACACGCTCGAGATTCGGGCGTTCTTGGGATTGTCACCGGAAGCCGCATTGTTTGGCCTCGAGACCCCACCAGACCCACAACGGGCATTGCCCGATGTTGTGGCGTTCGACGAGGCACAATTTTTTGATGCTGGCCTCGTGCCGCTCGCACTGGAGTTGGTCCGTGCTGGCGTGCGCGTGATCTGTGCCGGACTCGATTTGGATTTCCGGGCCGAACCGTTCGGTGTCATGCCGCAACTCTTGGCTCGAGCCGAACACGTTGAGAAGTTGACCGCCGTCTGTGTGAACTGCGGTGCGCCCGCAACACGCACGCAACGGTTGGTGAACGGTTCACCTGCAAGGTTCGATGATCCCGTGATCATGGTCGGCGCATCGGAGGCTTACGAACCACGCTGCCGCGCCCATCATGAGGTTCCACGCAATTCGCAACATGCGCCCGAACCAAACTCGAGCGTCAATCAAAGTGCAAGCCAAAACAACCGTGAGCAATCCTAAACACACCCGACCTCGAGCCTGATCCCTGCTGGCCTGACTCGAGCCTGAAATCCCGTTCGCCCTCTCGTCTTCTATTCTCGAGGTGACATGAAAAAGGTTGGCATTATTGGTTGCGGCAACATTTCTGGCGCGTACTTAACGCACGCCGCGATGTTCGAAGCGTTTGATGTGGTCGCGGTGGCCGACCTGGATTTGGACCGGGCGAAAGCTCGAGCCCAAGAATTCAACGTGCCTCGGGCGTGCAGCGTGGATGAGTTGCTGGCGCTCGACGAGGTGGATCTGGTCATCAATTTGACGATTCCGGCGGCACACGGCGACCTCGGATTGAAAGCGCTTGCGGCAGGCAAGCATGTCTACAACGAGAAACCGCTCAGCATCGAACTTGCCGAGGCCAAAGCCATGCTCGAGTTGGCACGCAGCAAAGGCTTGCGAGTTGGTTGCGCCCCAGACACCTTCCTCGGTGCTGGTTTGCAAACGGCTCGAGCCTTCGTCGATTCCGGCGGGCTTGGTCAACCGGTCGGAGCGCACGCGATGATGGTTTCGAATGGACCGGAAAAATGGCATCCCGATCCAGAATTTTTCTTCAAACGCGGCGCGGGACCATTGTTCGACATGGGACCGTACTACATCACGGCGCTGGTGAATTTCTTCGGCCCGATCAAACGGGTCAGCGCGTTCGCCCGAGCGACCTTTGCGGAACGCACGGTTGGATCGGGACCAAAAAAGGGCGAGAAAATCAAGGTCGAAACGCCGACACACATCGCGGCGGTCCTCGAGTTCGCGTCCGGGCCATTGGCGAATCTGACGATGAGTTTTGATGCGGTCGGCGGAACCGCGCCGAACATCGAACTCTACGGCAGCGAGGGTTCGCTGCTGGTCAACGATCCGAACATGTTCACCGGTCATCTGAAAACCCGTCACGGCAAAGGCCCTTGGGGTTCAGGCGACTGGTCCGATGTGCCCGTGACCCGACCCTACAGCGAGAACTCTCGGGGCATCGGTGTGGCCGACATGATTTACGCGATTGAACACAACCGTCTGCACCGAGCCAGTGGCGATCTGGCGTATCACGCGCTCGAGACGATGCACAGCATTTTGCGGGCCGCCGACGAAGGCAACGCGATCACGCTCGAGTCTACGGTTGAACGTCCCGCCGCGCTGCCCGAGGGCGATACCGAAGCAATCTTGAAGTAGGCTCGAGTTCGCTCAATTCACGAGTTTTCCCCGTCTCTCACTCGGAGGTTCATCATGGACATTGGATTGCAACTCTACGGATTGCGCGACGCGCTCGCACAGGATTACGCGGCTGGCATTGCTCGAGTCGCCAAGATTGGTTTTACCGGCGTGGAATTGTTCGGCGATTTCTTAACCGCCGCCGAAC
>JAYURE010000845.1:0-2824 GCA_043756345.1 Deinococcales bacterium
ACCCCCGTCTTGCCCCAACACCGGCACCTAGCGGGCCTGGGGCGCTACTTCGCAGGGGGTGACTTTTGGAGCTTGTCCCATTCTGCGGCTGCACCCCCCTTCGGCTCGAGGGACGGGCGAACCCTTCGGCTCGAGGTACGATTTGAGTTGTGAATTCCACCTTCCGCGCACTCGAGGTTCCTGAGTACCGGCGGTTCTGGATTTCGCAACTGTTCAGCCTGATCGGATCGTGGCTGCATTCCTCAGCGCAGGCATGGCTGGTTCTGCAACTGTTTTCAGACTCGAGCGAGGCGACTTTTAAGCTTGGCTTGATTGGCGCACTGCAATGGTTGCCGTCGCTGCTGCTGTCATTGATCGCGGGAGCTGTGCTGGATCGCGTCTCGAGGCGTGTCGCATTGATCACCTCGCAAATCACGCTGTTGCTGATGGCGCTGGCGCTTGGAACGCTGGTGCTGTTGAACGCTGTGACCTATGAACGCCTGGTGGTGATCGCATTGATCTCGGGACTGGCGAACGTCTTTGATATCGTGGCCCGACAATCCCTGATTCCTCAACTCGTCCCTCGGGCCGTGATGCCGAACGCGGTGGCGCTCAACTCGCTCGCCTTCAATTTGGCTCGAGTGCTCGGCGGCAGTCTGTTCGGTGTGCTCGCACCGTTCTTGGGACTCTCAACCATTTTTTTCTTGAACGCCACGTCTTTTCTTGGCGTGCTGTTCATGCTGATTCAACTCAAAGTTCCGAAGCTCGAGGATTCCGAACATGGCAACGTGCTCGAGGACATTCGTGTTGGTTTGCGTTACGTGGTGCAAACCCCGGTGGTGCGCGGCCCGATCTTGTTGCTGGCGGCACTCTCGATTACGGTGATCAATTACCAGGTGATCATCCCAACCTTCGCCAAGTTTGCCCTGTCGCTCAAAGAGGGTGGCTTCGGATTGCTCGGAGCGGCCTTCGGGATTGGGGCGGCCATCGGTGCGGTTTTGCACGCCCGACTGCAACGCAATCCGAATACGGGCCTCTCGAGGGTGCGCCTGATGCAGATCGGTTCAATCCTGACCTGCCTGAGTCTCGCGGCGCTCGCCATCAGCCCCAACCTCTGGCTCGCATCACTCGCGCTGGTCGTCTCTGGCACGGGCATGATCCTCTTCACCGTCAGTGCCAACTCGAGCGTGCAACTCGCCACCCCAGACCGTTTGCGGGGCCGCGTGATGAGCATTTACACCCTGGTTTTTGCGGGCATGAGCCCACTTGGAGCACTCGTCGCTGGCGGCCTGATGGCACAACTTGGCCCTCGAGTCGGCGTGCTCGTGCTCGCCGCGCTTGGACTGCTGGCATCGCTGGTCTTGCGACCCCGAGAGGCCAGTCCTGAGAAAAAAGCAGAGGGTTCGATGTGAAACGATTCATCTCGAGCACAGATCAATCCGTTGTTCGACCGCGTTGCGGATTGTCGAAACGAACCCGTGTACTTGCACGCTACCGAAACAAGCAACACCGCTCAAGGTTGGAGAACGTTTCTGGCAAGTCCAACAGGCCGTCTGCTTCAGTTGCTTTTACGACATTACCCTCGAGCAAACCTATTGCAAACAAAGATGCCCTCGAGCCTTTTATCTCTCGAGGGCATCTTTGTTTCTTGTTTCCAGCACAACTTTTTCTTTGGTGGGCGGTATAGGATTTGAACCTACGACCTCTCGCGTGTGAAGCGAATGCTCTACCGCTGAGCTAACCGCCCGAGCCCAAAGAGTGTCGCATAGGCTCGAGCTTTTTTCAAGTGCGATTTTTTAGTCCTTGGTTCGCTTGAACGCGTTAGAGTCCTGCCAGGTACATCTCTTGTGTGATCACGCCGCGCACATCATCACCGGTGGCCACCACGACGTATTGGGCACTCGAGAGCAATTCGCGCAGTTCGGTCACGGCTACGTTTGATTCCACGTGGGGCACACGGTCCCAGGCGGTGATTTCACCTCGAGCATCGCTGACACCGATGATGCGGCCTTGGTCACGCAGGATGCTGAGGCCACCTCCGAATTCAAATCCGGCGGGATTGTCATGGGTTTTCAGGTGCAGTGCGACACCTGCCGTGGTTTTCGGCACGATCAATCCGGCGGACAGCAGGCTGGTCACGGGCACTTTCAGAACACGCCGAGCCCCGAGCAGCGCGAACGAGAATGTCAGTACGAAAGCGAGCGTCTCGAGGAGGCCACCAAGGTTGAGGTCACGGAATCCGCCTCGGCCTTCACCTGCAAAGATCAAATGTAAAAGGTAGGACATCAGAATGGCGGCCAGCATGGACAGCGCGTAACCGATCAAGGATGAGGTCCGCAGTTGGCCGGGTGTGCGCAGGCTCGAGGGTGTGTTTGGGGCGGGACGGGTCATGCCGATGCTGTTCATGGTTCACCTCCGACGGAAGGGCTTGCGGTTGTTGCAGTACTTGCGGTGCGGCGGCGTTCGAGGCGTTGCCGGACAATCTCGAGGTCGTCGGCTTTGTCCACGTCAAAACCGATTTCGGCATGTTCGGAAATCAGGGCTTTGGCCTCCACACCCAGGATGCGGCTGACGCGGGCCTCGAGTTCGGAGATGCGCACCTGTCCGAGCAAGAATTTGATCAGGATGCCCGCGCCGATCATGCCTGCCAGGGCGAGCGGGTTCTTGCGGTTGGCGATCACTTGGCGCAATTTCGGCATGAATTGCGAAACAAGGCGCGGCTCGAGCAGGAAGAGGTTTCCACCGGTAAATTTGCCTTCACGCACTCGGGCGTAGGTGCGCCTGCCACCGGGAAATGCCGTCTCACAGGCGCGTTCGGTCACGACCGGATAGACAAGCGCCGTGC
>JAYURE010000846.1:0-7858 GCA_043756345.1 Deinococcales bacterium
CGAACACAAACCATTCAATTAATCGCCCGTTCTCTCGCGCTCTCAACCCTTTTCGGTACGGGGCTTTTTGGTTCTGTTGGCTTCGCTCAAGGCGCAGCCGACACCGCCAAATGTGAAGTTCCCGCTTGGGAATCCAAAGTCAAAGCTGCACCCGGAGACCTGACCATGGTCGTCGAACTCGGCAAAGCGTACCTCTGCGCCGGTCGTTTCCGTGACGCGCAGTACACACTCGAGGATGCCGTCGCTCTGGATTTCAAGAGCTTCGACGCACATTTCTTCCTGGCGCGTTCACTGTTTGATCAGGGCGATCCCGATGCCGCCTTGTTCGAGTACAGCCAACTCGCGGGCCTCTACCCGGAACGCATGGAACCGCATTACCAGATGGGCGTGGTGTTCTCGAGGTTGCGCAAGTCTGACGACGCGATCAAGTCGTTCACGACCGCCATCGAATTGGGCAAGAAGGCCGAAGCGCCCGTCAATGTCATGATCGATTCCTACAACGGTCTGATCTCGCAGCAACGCGCCAAGGGCGACACCGCCGGGGCCGCCAAAAGCTACGAAGATGCGCTGGTCATCAAACCCGGCGATGCTGGCTTGGCCTTGGGTCGTGCCCAAATGCTCTTCGAGTCCGGCAAGCCAAACGAGGCGCTGCCACAGGCTTACGAATTGCTTCGCCAGAACCCCGCAAACGCCCCAGCAGTCCTCTTGATCGCCGACATCTATGAGAAGCAAGGCTTGTCCGACCGTGCCATCCGCGAGATTGACCGTGGGCTCGAGGTTGTCAAATCCGGCAAGGACCGCTCGAACCTCTTGACCCGTCGCGGTTTGATCTTGCAGAAGTTGGGCCGCAAAGCGGACGCGATCTCGGCCTTCACCGCCGCAACCAACACCTACCCTGAGGCTTGGGAGGCGCAGTACAACCTCGGCGTGCTCAAACTCAATGCTCAACCCAGCGAGGCATTGGCGCACTTCCGTTCGGCTGCCCGCTTACGCCCCGAAGATGGCGACATTCAACTCAACATCGCCGCCGCGCAGATGCTCCTCAAAAACTACTCGGCTGGCTATACCGCCGCGAAAACCGCAATTCAATTGCTCTCGAGCCCAGCCAGCAAATCCAAAGCACGCCTTCTGGCAGGACAGGCGGCGTACCTCAGCGGTCAGTACCAGGATGCCGCGATGGAACTCAAGCAACTCGCCACGAGTGAACCCGCCAACTACCAGAATCAACTCTGGTACGGCCTGACGCTGCTCGCACTCAAAGACTCGGGCAATGCGATTGTTGCGCTCGAGAATGCAACCAAGCTTGATGCTGCCGCAACCGAGGCCCGCACGAACCTTGGCGCGGCCTACATCGCCGCCAAACGCTACGCCGACGCCGAACGCGTCTCGAGAGAAGTCGTAACCATCGAACCGAACAACGCCGATGCGCTCGCCAACCTCGGGATTGCACTCGCCAACCTCGGCAAGCGTGACGAGGCTCGAGAGACACTGAAGAAGGCCGCCGCACTCGGTTCGGTTGCCGCGAAACGCGCACTTGATGCCTTGAAGTAAACGTTAAACAAGCTGGCTCTTTTGAGGGCGACCAATTTGGTCGCCCTCAACTTTGCTTTGGGTAGAAACTCGAGCCTGAATCACTTCAAGAATCCACTTTTCGCCATGGCTTTTCAGTTCGACATTTATGCCCGAGGTCAAATCAAACCCTAACGTGACTGCCAAACGCACTCTCACATCGATAAAGGGTAAAGTAATGCCATGAATCCGATGGGTTGGTGGCGACGAAACTGGGTCGATACCTTGATGATCACCCTGATCTTGCTGGTCGTTGGTGGTTTCGTCTCCCTGCTCTTGCGTGGCACGCCAAGCTTGAGCGCAACGAACACCACCCCGAATCCTGCCAGTTCTGCATCGAGTAGCACGGCGAGCAATGCACCTCAAACCAACACTCCTGCAACAACAGCAACAATGCCAGCGGACAAACCAGCAACGAGTACAGCCACCTCGAGTACATCAGCACCGAACACAAAAGCTCCAAGTGCAGCCACCCCGAGTACGCAAGCGCCAGATACGAAAATCTCGAGCAGCAAGGCCGCAAGCACGACCTCGAGCAGCGCTACAAGTTCAAATCCCAAAGCCGTCACAACCGACATGACCAGGGTCGAACCGAGCAGCGTCACAGCAGGCACATCTACGGCAAGCAAAGCGGCCACAAGCAAACCCAATACACAGGCAGTCTCCGCCAACAGCCTGAACGAACAAAGCAAAGCAAATTCGCCACAGCTTGACTCGAGCGAACCGGCGCAAGCCACGGATAACGCAACAGTGACGCTTTCAAAAGCCGCGCCGAAGCCCGCACTGCCAAAAGCTTCAACCATTGTTGAAACAGCAGTCGCGCCCAAACCGGTGATTCAAGCCGCCGCGCCGCGCCCGACACCAAGCATCAGCGCAGCAAAACCAGTTGCCCCTCGAGTGATTCAAGCCAAACCCAGTGTCTCGAACCCATCACGGTCCGTGTACCTGAGTTCGTACCGGGTGGCTGTCGGTAGTTTCAGCGCCCCATCACGTGCCGAAAAGCTCGCCTCGAGCCTGCGCAGTGAGGGCCTGCCCGCACGGGCGATTCGTTCCGGTGGCAAGACTGTGGTCATTGTTGGACCGTACAAAACCGAAAGCGAGGCGCAAGCTGCTTTTGGACAAGTCAAAAACTCGCACAGTGACGCGATCTTGTTCAGACCGAACGGCTCGAAAGTCCGAGCGAATGCCACGACACAAACCGCAAATGGCAACACGGACGCGCCGCAACCCGAGGTCACACCTGAACCCACGCAGACAGTCTCAGAGGCCACCTCGAGCACACCAGCGCAAAACAGCGAGCCGGAAGTCATTGCCGCCCCAGAAAAGCCACAGGCAACCGCTGAGGCCACAGCAGCGCCGGTCACGCCAGGCAAACCCGCACCCTTGGGCCGTTACCTGCAAGTTGGAGCCTTCAAAGACATTGCCAGCGCCGGACCAGTCCTCGCCAAGCTCGCCAAGTATGGCTATCGCGGCACCCTGGATCAAGGAAGCGACGGCCTGACCCGAGTGCTCGTCGGACCATACGACACAAAAACCTTTGAACGGGCCAAACGCAACCTGCGCAACCGAGGATTCAGGGTTTTTGCCGCCAAGTGAAGCCTTCCTGCAATCCCACGCAACATCATTCAAACCGCATCCCGCCTCTTGAGGTGGGATGTTTTTCTCGGCTCGAGGGTTCTCGGAACAGAACATGCTCGAGATTGAGTCGAAAGCGTTTATTCTGATCCCAGCGAAACCTGTATTGACCTAAACCAAGACTCTCCACCATCCATTCCCCCCAATTTCCCCACCATTCATTCCAACGAGGTGAACCATGTCCGACAAGAGCGAAATTTCGATCCCTACCGCCACCATCTCGAGGCTCGTGACGTACCTGCGCATCCTGACCAACCTCGAGCGCAACGGCATCAACCGCACCAGTTCAGAACATTTGGCCGAAGAAGCACAGGCCAGTGCCTTCCAGGTGCGCAAAGACTTGGCGTACTTTGGACGCTTTGGCACTCGAGGCATGGGTTACACGGTCCTGACGCTGCGCCGCGAATTGCAACGCATTCTGGGGCTCAATCGCCGCTGGAAGGTCGCCATCGTCGGCATGGGACGATTGGGGCAGGCTTTGGCAGATTACCCCGGCTACATGGAAAACAACCTTTACGAGTTTGAACTGAAAGGATTGTTTGATACCGACCCGTCTAAGATTGGCAACGTCATGCACGGACTGACCATCACCCACATCAATGAACTCGAGTCCAATGTCAGGCAAAATGCCATCGATATGGGCTTTATTTGTGTTCCTGTGGAAAAAGCACAGACCGCAGCCGACTCCTTGGTGCAAAGTGGTGTCAAGGGGATTCTCAACTTCGCCCCGACGGTACTGGAAGTACCGGACGACGTGGCCGTTGAGCAGGTGGATTTCATGGCGGGAATGAAACGCCTCGCGTTTTACATTCTCAACCCGCACTTGAAAGGAATCAGAGAGGAAGAAACATGAAAAAAACTTTAATGGCAATGATTGGTGGGCTGGTTCTCGGACTGACTGCATGTAGCACTGGTGACTCAAGTTTCTCTACCGGATTCGTCGAAATCCGACCCAACAGAACTGCTGCCGGAAACGTCACTATCACCGAAACCCTAGATAAAGACACTCAAAAGATTTCGACCAAAACCGCAGTGACTCCCATCAAATGGATTTTCATTGCTGGTCCAGGCTCTCCTGGTGGACGCATTCTGGGATTTAGAATCACTGGCGAGAAAGTGGGTAGCAATCCAGACCTTATTGACCCCAAAAAGCCTGCAATTGTTGGCGGTATAAACGTGTATGTCCAGTCTGGGTGGACCTGTACGCCCGCACCGGCAGCATCACAATCCTGCCAAACAATCAACAAAGACAAAGCCAACGGTGCCCCAAGCGTAGAAATCTCGTTCGCACCTTCCGCAGCGCTCGAGAGTTACATGCTCAGCAACCGTCAACCAGCAAGTGTGAATTATAACTTCGTCTTCTACGGAGTGGATGATGCAGGTAAACAATTTGAAGTCGCCCTTCCAGGCGAAACCGTGACCGGAACCTACAACCGCGCTGAATAAAAACACAACGCGAACCCTGGCCTCTCGAGACGACTCGAGGGGCTTTTTCAACTCTCTGTCCCTTTGCACCAATTCTCAAAACTTCGAGACCGTAAACTCGAGCCATGAATGTCACGCCGAGCCAGGCCGCACGCATCCTCGAGCGTTTGTTACAAACCCCGGATTCTCCTCCGGTTTATCTCGAGGGGCCACCGGGTGTCGGTAAATCCAGCGTGATCCATCAGGTCGCCCAAAAACTGGGTCTCGAGGTTACAGATGTTCGTGCGGCCTACTTGACGCCGCCGGATTTGATTGGGTTGCCCGCACTCGAGCGTGAATCGGGTCGGACGACGTATTTCTTGCCAGAATTCTTGCCACACGATGGTTCTGGCCTGCTGGTGCTCGAGGAGCTGGCGAGTGCCGCACCCGCGATTCAGGTGGCGTTGTACCAGTTGCTTTTGGATCGGCGTGTCGGTTGGCGGTACAAGCTGCCGGACGGTTGGCGAGTGATTGCGACCGGCAACCGGCTCGAGGATGGTTGGACGCAACCGCTCTCCCCTGCCCTGGCCACACGATTGTTGCGGCTCGAGGTGCGGGCAGATTTGGATGAGTTTATGGGATTTGCAATTGCGCATGGTTTACACCCGATGGTGATTGCCTTCGTCTCGCGCAATCCACAATTGTTGCAACAACCGCTCGAGAACAGTCCGCATCATCCGAACCCGCGCACTTGGGTCATGGCGGGGAACGTCTTGAAAGCATTTCAGAACGAGTTGGACTCGGGCGACCTCGAGCCTGCGCTTGCTGGGGTGCTCGGCGATGGTGCGGCTCGGGCGTTCACGGCGTTCTTGAAGCTATCGACGTTCGTGCCGGATGTTGAAGCGATCCTCGAGCATGGTCTGATCCCAAAACTACCAAGTCTGAACGAACGTCCCGATGTCGTCTATGCATACTCGAGTGCTTTGGTCAGCGCACTCTCGAACCGGATCACACCGGCACGGGTTCGCAACTTTGCCAGGGCAATCAGTGAACTCGAGGTGGAGGCGGCGATGCTGGCAGCACGATTGGCCCTCAAGCAGCGCGGCGTTGATGAATTGTTGACGGGCGTGCCGGAATGGAAATCGTTCTACACCCGGCATCAGGCGGTGCTGTGATCAGGGCAAAACCTTGACAGTGGCAGGAATCTCTCGAGTACCGTAAGCGTTCTTTGCCCGCAACGTGTAGGTCGTGGTCTGTGTTGGTTGAACTTCGCGTTCAACAAAACCGGTCACCCGAAACGATTCCACCACCCCGAACGGCTCGAGCGTGACCACGGATTCATCATCGGCCCGGAATCGCAAGGTGGAGGTCTGACCGGCTTTGACTTCCTCGGGAACAGCAGCCAGGGAAGCTCGAGGTTTCAGGTCATACTCGGGTGTGCAAACACCAGTTGGAGCGGGTTGGATGATGGTCTGGATCTGACAGAACGCTGGCAAATCCAACGATTGATCCTTATTGATCTCAATGCCTTCTCGTGCCGTCAAAACCCACAACGCGGCATTCGGGTCATCGCCAGGACTGCGAATGTTCACAAACTCGAGGTTGTACAACCCTGACGGGACCCGAGCGACCAGCACACCATCCTTGGTTGTGCGCACAATCCGACCCGGACCCGTTTTTTCTGGTCCATTTGGTCCATCTTTGACCGGTGTCAGGCGCAACCCGGCCCGCTCGAGCGGAAGTTCTGTGGCTCCACGTTCATCATCCTTGTTGGCATCGTAAAAGGCACGCACCGTCAAGGTTGGACGCTCGCCCGTACCGATCTCAAGGACGCCATCGACAGGTTCAAGCGGTTTGGGCTGCGGTTTCGGATCGGGCAAATTGATCACGGTTGGCGAAACAGGTTCCGTAGGATCAGGACCGGTGCAAGCCGCCAACATCACCAAAAAAATAATCCCTCGAGCCATTAACATGGGTTGCATCGCGTGCGAGCCTAAACCGCAAAGATGAGAGCACTAAACCAAAGTGAGACTCATGAAGCCGAACGGATCGAGGTTGATCTGCGGCAAAGCCAAATCTGGTAATCTGCGCCCATGGGTAAAGCTCGACGCGTAGCAAAATTGGCCAAACGAACCGGCAGCAGCAACTCCAACACCGGCTCGAGTGCCCGACCAGTGTTTTCATGGAAGGAAACGCTTGGCCGCATGGCAAAAGTCGCACCTCGAGTGCTGTTGATGACCTTGCTGCTGGTTGGATTGCAAGCTGGCGCAAGCCTGCTCAAAATCCCATACCTGAGCACACCACTTGGGCAATTGGCGATGTTTGGCGTGGTGTACTTCGTGATGTTCCGTTGGATTTACGCCGATGTGCTGCCAAACAATAAACTCTCGAACAACAAACGGTAATGCCTGGGTTTCAAGCGTTCGGTGGAACCCCAGACGCGATCAGGCCCGGAGCTTGCGCGATCATTCGGGACGCTCGAGGTTGGATTTTGTTGCATCAACGCAGCGACAACGGATACTGGGCGTTACCCGGTGGTGGCCTGGACTTGGGCGAGAGTTATGCCGAATGCTGCGTGCGCGAAGTGCGTGAAGAGACCGGACTCGAGGTTGAAATCCTGCGTTTGGTTGGAATTTACTCAAACCCACTCGAAAACGTGATCCGATACCCAGACGGAAGGGCGAACCAATCTGCCAGCGCGTTGTTTGAATGCCGCGTGACCGGCGGCGAATTGCAACTCGACCATGAATCGCTCAAACTCGAGTGGTTCAATCCAGAAAACCTGCTCAAGCATTTACCGCAACCGTTCTTTCCGAACCACCTGCCACGATTGCGTGACGCGCTCGAAAAACGGGTCGAAGCGTTCTGGCGTTAAAATCTGCGTGCAATCTCGGCACGGTACGTTTCAAAAACAAGCATAAACGGACCTAAATCACTCGAGATCATGTATGCGCGGCTGGCTCGAGGGTCAGGCAATCCGATCTGATGCCACAAGACATCGCCAAGGCTCGAGGCTTGAATCATCTGGCGCTTAACGAACAACCGATCCAACAACCGACCGACTGGCAACTCGCCACGCTCGAGATCATCGGCAAATTCGGTGGGGATTTTGTCCACCCGTGTCCACGTCAAATTGTCCATCATCACGTGACCCGCAACATGCAAACTGGTAATGCGTTCAATCCAAGATGCTCCACCCAAAAATTCGAGCACACCGTCTGGCACGGTTTCAACTCGAGCTTGAGAATGC
>JAYURE010000847.1:0-2815 GCA_043756345.1 Deinococcales bacterium
GCCTTCAAGTCACGCAACAGTGTAATGGCTTTGAGCGTGTCCTCAGCGACCGGCGCGGCAGAGAAAACAAACCCATCAAACAACGGGTAAGTGATCGCCCGTAACCCCTCAGACGAGGCTTTGAGAAGGTGCATCGCGTCGAACGGTTCGGGTTGCGCCAACCGTTTCGCCTCGCCGACACTCTCCACGAATTGCGTCCATGGCAAAATCTTCTCAATCTGCACGAACGGATCGGTTTTCTCATCTCGAGCCTGAATCAAAGCCCGTCCGATCCGTTCGTACAACAGGACCTTCTCGTTGATTGCTTTGCCGTGCTTGAGTTGCAATTCGTTCTGCGCCAGCGTCGCCCGTTGAAAAGTTTTGCCGACCATCCGGTCAAACATCTCGAGCGCCGCGTCGGTCAGGGATGCCATCCGGTCGAGTAACGTGGCCACCAGTGTGGCGTGACGACGGGCAGGCTCGAAGTCATTGACGTGATGCGCCGCGAGTTTCGACCCCTCGAGCGCCAAGTGTTTCAGGCGATTCTGATGCACGGTTCGGGTCACGTCCGCGTCCAAGCCGAGCGCCCGGATGAACTCGAGCCGTTCAAGCAAACCCGCAAAACTTTTCTTCGAGGATTTCCCAGCCGTCTGTCGTAACCAGGCAAACCTCGAGATTGGCCGCCCGTCCTCGGGTTTGAGCAACGAATCCAGCCGAGCCCGCAATTCGGGTTTCAAACCCAGGGTCAGTTGCTTGAAGGTTTCACGTTCCGCCTCGAGCAGCAGATCACTCGCCAGATACTCGAGCGTGACCAGGCCGGGCAGCAAGATTTTGCGGGCACGAAGTTCCTCGAGCGCGGCGGTGATCAACGCCAAACCACGGGTGGTGCTCAAGGCAATCGGCAGCAGGAATTCTCGCAGTTCTTGCTTTCGGGTTGGTGTGAACGGACGAAAGCCGAAGTAGCGTTGCAATTCGCTGAAATGCTCGCTGCGCGTTTGCGTGCGGGCTGCGTAACGGTTGAACAAGGCCGGATGCAGGCGGAGTTGGTCGGCCACGAAGTGGATGACCCGTTCGGACGGTCTGATGCTTTGATCGTGCGACCAGCCGAGGTGATTCAAGATCAGCAGTTCGATGGCGAAACCGAATTGGTTCGATCCGCCCCGGCGTGTGCGAACAAACTCGAGGTCGCCTCGGGTCAGGGTGTAATGCTTGATCAGGCTGCGTTCATCGAGTTCGGGGAAGGCGGTGAGTTCGGTGCGTTGCGCCGGGCTGAGCAGTTCGCGTTTGGGCATTCACCATTGAATGTTGATTGGAGGCTGGTTGAATGTTGTACGCATTAAGGTGTACTTTAAACTCACCGAATTTCATGGTGTGCAGCACGCGAGAATCACCCTCGAAAACCGGAGGGTTCAAATGGGACAGTTAAACCTCAAACCGACCAAACCAAAAACAAGCAAACCAGAACCTGGCAAGCCAGAACCCAAAGCAAAAACAGGCAAGCCAAAAACGAAAACCTCGAGTCCCAACAAAATCCAGGTCGCCATCTACTGCCGGGTCAGCACCACCGATCAATCCTGCGAACGCCAAGAACGCGACCTCAAAGCCTTCGCCAAACGTGCCGGATACAAGGTGCTCGAGGTCTTCAAAGAAACCGCCAGTGGCGCTCGCAATGATCGACTCGAACGGGCCAAAGTCATTCAACTCGCTCGAGACCGACGCATCAACGCAGTGCTCGTCACCGAACTGACCCGATGGGGCCGCAGCACCACCGACCTGCTCTCGAGCTTGCAGGAACTCGAAGGATACGGTGTGAGCGTGATCGCACAGACGGGCTTGCAGTTCGATCTGGGTTCACCGCAAGGGAAGCTGTTCGCGTCATTGATGGCGGCACTCGCGGAATTCGAGCGTGACCTGCTCAGGGAGCGGGTGCGTTCTGGGATCGCAGCGGCTCAAGCTCGAGGCGTTCGGTTCGGACGGCAGCTTGGTCAACGGGTCAAGGCGGATAAGATTCAACCGGTGGTGCTTGAACGGGTGCGTGCTGGAGAGTCTTATCGTGAGATTGCTCGGGTGTTGAAGGTCAATAAGAACACGGTTGGCAGCATTGTTCGGCGGGCTCGAGCGGACGGGGCGCTTGCGTAATCTGTGATTGGATGAGGATCAGTTTTGTTCGTGTTTGACAGTGTTGTTTTCTCTTAACGGAATCAAAACGCCCAATCTTGTAATCACCCCTAAAACAACGCTTTGAATCCAGCGATTTGTGCCGCAGCTTGCGGCACAAATTCAGACCATTTTGGGAACACCAACAAAATGGAACTCAGGTTTTGCCTTCAACTGAACTCCGGTGAAAGATTTGATCAGATGACTGCCAACCGAATCGCTCACACAAGTTATCAATGCAACGTTACGACCGTACTCGAACCACAAATCGCTCACACCGTACCACCTCACGGTGCCACCAGAAACCTGGTGTGAACCGTTCGAGTTGATGTGGCTCAAATTGCCACTCAGACCGACGGATGCACTCGAGGCGCACAAGATGTTAGCGAACTTTCTCGAGTGATTGCCATGATGTTTCGTTCGGCTCGCCCAGCCTCAAACCATCGGCGTAATGCAATTGGCTGATGCGGACTCCGAATGCGTCCTGGTACAACCTACCCTTGGTGAACCATGCGCATCCTGACGATCAGCGACATTCACGGCCAGTACGATGCCTTCGACCTCGAGCAGCTTCCCGAGGTGGACGTGGTGCTCGTCGCCGGTGACCTGACGAATTACGGATTGCGCCCGCCCGTGACATACCAGCTTCAGGCCGAGCGCGAACTCGAGCAGGCTCGAA
>JAYURE010000848.1:0-2810 GCA_043756345.1 Deinococcales bacterium
AAGAAGGTGCTGTCTTGTGAGCAAGAAGGTGGAAAGTAAAGGCAGAATGCTCGAGTCAGGCGGGGTTTTACTTTGAACTTTCATCTTTCCTCTTTTCACTAAGGCTTTAATCAAATGTGGGTTCAAAAATAAGTTCATAACTGATCTCCGATAAGGTGTGACAACCCGTGGCCCGCATGACTTGTGCCAAATCCTCGAGCAATTTGTGGGGGTTTAAATTCTCTGGTACGACGACCGCATCGGCTCCGAGCGCGAGATAGCGCACGACATCGGCACCATCACGCAGGCCGCCTCGAGCCCAGAGGGGAACCTCGCCGATGGCATCCCGAATGTCAGGAATCATCGTGGCGAGCGCAGGACCGCCCAGAAAACTCGAGAGGTTCGAGGTCGTCAGGATCACGTCGGCACCGGCTTCACAGGCGAGTTCGGCATCTCGAGGATCGAGCACGCCAGCAACGATGAATGGCAGGCCAACGGCAGATTTCAATTCGCTCAATTCACTCGCGGTTCGCGGTCGCGTGTCCCGATCCGTGACCAACCTCGAGAAATCAACGCCCGCCGCGAGCGCACCCAAATCTTTGGCTTGACGCATCATCGGCATCAGTTCTTTCATGCGCAACGGTGGGGCCAACCAAACGCTGCCCAGCGCGTTCTCTGGTCTCGAGGTCACACGTCCGGGCCAATCTGAAGGGGCCTCCGCCCAGAGTGGTCCCGGAAGGTTCACGCCCAGTCCGAACCAGCCCGGATCGGGTTCCTCCGCGTCATGCACCACACGGGGTAAAAGCGCGAGCGCCTCGAGTGCGGCAATGTCTTTGGCGTACATGCAAGAAGTATACGGCTAGAAGAAAGAGCCGGTGGAAAGAGTCAGTGGAAAGTGCAAAGTGGAAAGTGAAAAAGGGCTACTGACTTTCCACTTTCAACTTGCTTTCAAAACAAACGCTCGGTTTTTCTCGAGATTCGGCTTGGGTGATAACATCGCCCGTGCGAGTTTTGTTTATTGGAGATGTCTTCGGAAAACCTGGGCGCGTCTTGGTGGCGAATCACTTGCCAACGATCCGTTCCAAGTTTGATTTCGTGATTGCGAATGCCGAGAATTCTGCGGGCGGTTTCGGCATGAACCGTGAAAGTTTTGAAACGCTGACCAAAGCGGGCGTGAACGTCGTGACGATGGGCAATCACGTTTGGGATAACAAAGAAATTTTCGGGCTGCTCGATGATCCTCGAGTGATTCGGCCGCTTAACTTTCCGCTCGGAACGCCGGGGCGCGGTTGGGGTACGTTCACGGTGGGCAACGAAAAAATCACGGTCGTCAACATCCTCGGGCGGTTGTACATGAACTTGTACGAGGAGCCATTCGCAGCATTGGAGGGCGTGCTTGAGAATCCAGATTTGGGCGCGGTCTTCGTGGATTTTCATGCCGAGGCGACGAGTGAGAAAATTTGTTTCGCCGCCTCGTTCGATGGTCGTGTTGCCGCCGTAATCGGCACTCACACACATGTTCCGACGGCTGACACAAGAATTCTGCCTGCTGGTACAGCCTTCCAAAGCGATTCCGGCATGACCGGCCCGCTTCACTCGAGCATCGGCATGAGTCTCGAGGGTGCGATTGGGAAATTCAGAACCGGATTGCCGCACAAAACCAACGTGGCTGAAGGGCCGTGCATCTTGAATGCGGTCGAGTTGGACATCATGGATGGAATCGTCACGCGCATCGCCCGGTACAGTTTCTTCGAGGGTGATGCGACTGGCAAAAATGGTGTAGGAAAACTCGAGGGTGAGGTCAAAAATGCCTAAGAAATCAGTTGCGAAACCCGTGGTTGCCGCCCCGAACCTTGAGCCTCTTGCGCGTGATGTCGATTTGCTCGGACGGGCGCTCGGTGCGGTCTTGCGCGAACAGGAAGGGAAGCGTTTTTTTGCGCTCGAGGAGGACGTGCGCGAACTGACCAAAAACCTGCGCAAGAATTCCACGAAAGCCGATTCTGACAAACTCGAGGCGTTGGTGCAGGGACTCGAGGTGCACGATGCCGAGGCGTTGGTGCGTGCCTTCAGCCATTATTTTTACTTGGTCAATCTCGCCGAGGAACGCCATCGTGTGCGTCGCCGCTCGAGCCCCGTTTCTGAAATCAAAGGCTCGATTCAGAACGGTTTGAGTCATGCAGCGCCCGAACCGCGCCGTCAGAGTTTGCACGATGCGGTTCGCAATTTGAAAACACGTGGTTGGACGGCCAGCAAAATCCTCGAGTTGATCCGTTCGCTCGAGCTTGGGTTGACGTTCACTGCGCACCCGACGGAGATGCGTCGCCGCACGGTTCGTGCTCATTTGGAGGCCGTTGCCAGCGAATTGCCGAACCTCGAGAATGACTTGACGCAGGACGCGGCGCTCGAACGCATTGCGGCCCGAGTCGAAGCACTTTGGGGAACGCTCGAGTTGCACGCCCGCAACCCAACCGTGCGTGACGAAGTTTCTGGCGGTCTGGCGTACCTCGGGAACATTGCGCGAGCCCTGCCCGCACTCGAGCAGGATTTGCGTGAAGCGATCCAATTTGAGTTCGGTGAACAATCGCTCGAGGGTGTGAACATGCCCCCACTCCCGCTGAAATTCTTGTCGTGGATCGGTGGCGACCGCGACGGCAACCCGAACGTCACGCCGCAAGTCACCCGGGAAACTTTTGAATTTCACAGCGAACGCGCTCGAGCCGAATTGCAGGTCGCATTGCGCCAACTCTTCGCGCAACTCTCCGAGCATCGCGCCCGAGTGAACGCCTCGCAAGAATTTGGTGCCGGAAAACTCGAGCCGTGGCGAGCAGAGG
>JAYURE010000849.1:0-2810 GCA_043756345.1 Deinococcales bacterium
GGCCTCAAGTTTCCAGGCTTTGATCGTGCGGTACTCGAGTTGCAACCTGGGAAATTCTGGTAAAGATTGCCATGACTCGAGCATCACTCGTACAGCGGGACTGACCATCTCGCGCCAATCTGATCGTCCCTCGTACATTGAAACGCGCACATCGGTCGCATTCAAATCGCTTTCGACGCCGCTGGAAAAAACCGGCCACTCGGGAAAACTTTTTTGGTAATACCCACTCGAGTCTTTGATGTAACTGAGCAACCCGACACTCGTGCTCGAGCCTGCAACAGACTTCACGGCTTCTCGCACGCCCTCGAGCCACAAGTCCTCACGCTCAAACTCGTCAAAACTCGGCACGCACTTCACTCGTGATTGCAGTTCAGGCTCGAGGCCAGGCAGAACCATCTCGCAACGTAACTCGAATGGGAACGGATTTTTGATGTTCGGATAGACACGCGAACTGCCAATCACCAGGATCAAGGTTTCAAACATCTCGAGACCGCGCCGAAAACTCGCCTCGTGCGCCAAATGAGGCGGTTGAAAACGACCAATGAAAACACCAAACTCGAGCATTCCCCGATTCTGGCACGCCATCAATTCAAATCGTGGCCTGGGCCTCGAGACTCATGAAGCCACACGGCGTTAAACTACATCGATGAGCCAAGCCGCCCCTTTCAGCCTGCACGACCAAAACGGTCAAACACACACCCTCGAGCAATACAACGGCCAATGGTTGGTGCTGTACTTCTACCCGAAAGACGACACGCCCGGCTGCACCCGCGAAGCCTGCGATTTCCGCGACAACGTCGGCAAATTGCGCGAACTCGGTGCGGAAGTGATCGGGGTCAGCGCAGATTCAAGCTCGAGTCACGAGAAGTTTCAAAGCAAATACGGCCTGAATTTTCCGCTCTTGGCCGATGAGGGCAATATCATCTCGAGGGCTTACGGCGCGTATGGCACGAAAAACCTGTACGGAAAAATTTCTGAAGGCATCATTCGCCAAACATTTCTAATCAATCCAACCGGCGAGATCATCAAGCACTGGAAGCGCGTCAGCGTCGATGGTCACGTTGCGGCAGTCGAAAAAGAACTGAAGGCAGCGCAAGCCAAATGAGTTCTGACCAAATGAGTTCAGGTCAAGTGAACGCAGAAGAATTGAAAAAAGAGGCGGCACTCGAGGCGGTCAAACACGTCAAATCCGGTATGACGCTCGGGCTGGGAACCGGCAGCACAGCCAAACACGCCATCATCGAAATTGGACGCTTGATTCAAGAACACAAACTGATGGATGTTGTTGGTGTCGCCACCAGCCTCGAGAGTGAAAAACTGGCGCTCGAGCTTGGAATCCCCTTGCGTGAACTCACGGCGGCGGGCGTGGATTTGGCGATTGATGGCGCAGACGAAATCGATCCGAACCTCGAGTTGATCAAAGGTCACGGCGGCGCACTGGTGCGCGAAAAGCTTGTGGAGTACAACGCCAAATATTTTATTGTTGTGGCCGACTCAAGTAAATTGGTCACGCAACTCGGCGAACTCAAAACCGTGCCGATTGAGATTCTGCAATGGGGCCATCGGGCCACGCTGGTCAAACTCGCGCAGATTCGGCATCAGGCCCAAGTGCGATTACGCATGAAAGACGGCCAGCCGGTGATCAGCGATAACGGAAATTTTATCGCCGATGGCAGTTTTGGCCTGATCGAAAATCCTCGAGAATTGGATGCGGAAATCAGGCACATTCCTGGCGTGATCGACACGGGCTTGTTCATCGGTTACGCGAATCTGGCTTACGTTGCCGGGCCAAACGGTGTGGAGAAATTCAAACGGTAATAGACCTCCGGCGAAAGTAGCTGAATCTGCGAAACTGTAAGCATGAAGCCCTTCACCACTCGAGTTCTCGGCCTTGCCCGACCAGTCTTCCGCCGAACTCTCGGCGTGAAACCACACACGTACTTTGACATGCGAGGGGTGCTCGAGGAACGGGAGGCCAAAAAAACCAAACAGGGTCGAAGTCCAGCCCTTGATTTAGACGATCAACTCGTCTTGACCTTGCAATTCTGGCGTGAATATCGCACACACCATCATTTGAGCCTGGATTGGGAAGTGGACGAAAGCACGGTTCGACGCACCATCGAACGAGTTGAGAACGCTTTGATCAAATCTGGAAAATTCAGCCTGCCCGGTCGGAAAGCCTTGCGGGACAACGTGGATTTCGAGGTGATCGTGGTTGATGTGGCTGAAAGTCCAGTTGAACGACCCCAAAAAAACAACGACGAAACTATAGCGGGAAGAAGAAGCGGCACACACTCAAAAACCAGGTTGTGATCGAACAAAAAAGCTTACGGATTCTGGCGGTCGAAGTTGGACAAGGCCGAGAGCATGATTTCAAGGTTTGCAAACGCAGCGAACATGCTCGAAAGTTGAACGCAAAAACAGAATTGATTGCGGATAGTGGCTTTCAGGGTGTGAAAAAGCTTCATGCGAACAGTCGAACCCCATTCAAAGGGTCAAAAAAGCATCCGTTGACGGATGAGCAAAAGGCGTTCAATCGAAAATTAGCGTCTGAACGAATTGTGGTGGAGCATGTGATTCGTCGGTTGAAAGTGTTTCGGGTGTTGAAGGAAGTGTATCGGCATCGGCGTCGTCGGTTTGGGTTACGAGCGCATTTGCTGGCAGGGCTGTACAACGCTGATTTGGCGGTCAAATGACTTTCGCCGGAGGTCTATTGAAAATTTTTATTTCGTGTCCTATTTTTGAATAGGTGGTTCCCGGATCTACATTATCCTTTGTTGGGAAAAAGTGGTTTTGTGTTGAAAACAAGT
>JAYURE010000850.1:0-2808 GCA_043756345.1 Deinococcales bacterium
AAGCAACACTCATTCTCTAAATGGGCATACTACGGTTTTTTTAGATCATTTTCAATCAATCATTTTCAAATGGTCCGCTTTGGTTGGGCGTACCTCACCACTGCTCGAGCCATGACCGTCTCGAGCCATGATCTTCTCGATTCACGATCTTCTCGAGCCATGGCTTGAACTGCGTCCATACGGCTTTCTAAGCCCGGTGTTGCGTGTCGGCTCACATCGCGCAGCAGACTTCCTTGAAACAATGAGATTGAGCCCTCGGATGGTCTCGAGGACTCGCCTTTCAATCGCTTTTCTTCCAGGTCGTCCTCAGGCCGACCTTTGCTCGTGTGTCAATTCCCTTGAAGTCCTCTTAATCAGGGTGTGGTCAAGTAATAGACAGATCCGGGGGGGTTTGTCGCCAGACCCCAAACTCCGAACGTCCGGTTACGAAAAGAGGGTCCGATGAATCCAAGTGACATCAATGATCGTTTCAATCCTGCCAGGGTGCTCAAAGCACTCCAAGACCGCGCTTGGATCATCGCGCTTTCAGTGCTGCTGTGCGCTGCGTTGGCGTTTTTCATCTCGAGGGCACAAGCACCTAGCTACGAATCGACTGTCACCATTCTTTCGACACCAGCGTCCAAGGACAACAACAGCCCCCTTGGGAGTTTCAATCCGAAACCGCCAGCGTTGCCACAGGGTGCTCTTGAGAAGGTACTCGGTTCGAGCGAGAATGTTGCACGCATTATTGCCAGCCTTGAATCACAAAAGGTTGGTTCTGCTGACGAACGCGCTCGTGTCAAAGCTGGACTCGAGAATGAAGTGATAGAACGCAAACCAGATACGTACTTGTTGCGCGGACGTCTGAATCAAGATGGCAGCGGAACGTATGACATCACCGCCACTGGCCCAAGCCCAATCATGGCCACTGGATTGGCGAATATTGCTGCCACGGAACTGGTCGCCTGGGACACCGAACGCGGTTTGGGCTTGGTCAAGCAGGCGCTCAGCACTGCCAAAGCGCAACTGAATCAGGCAGATGCCCGTTTATCCGCCGGTAACCTGACCCTGACCGACCGTGAATCACTGACGGCCACCCGAACCAAATACTTTGAACAAATCGGCAATTTGCTGTCTTACATGCAGTCGGCCACTGGTACTTTGAGCGTGGTTTCAAAGGCAGTTGCTCCTAACGATCCGGTCGCACCAAAACCAACACGCAACGCGGCCTTGGCTGCCCTTGCCGCACTTTTGGTGGCCCTTTCGGTGATCGTTTTCCGCACCGAAGTCAACCGCCGCGTCAATGACGAGATCGACCTCAAAGCCTTCGACATGCGTGTTCTGGGCAAACTGCCTCGAGTGCCACGCCGTCGCGGTGACAACAGCCTGCAAACCGTGCTGGACCTCAGCAAAGCCGTCGATGATGTTGCCTTTGTTCGCGCCAACCTGAACGTTTTGTTGAACAAAGTCAGCGGCCCAAAGATCATCCTCGTGACTTCTCCCCTGCCCAGCGATGGCAAATCCAGCGTCACCGCCACGCTCGCCGACAGTTTCGCCGCCGCCGGTCAACGCACCCTGATCATCGATGCCGATTTGCGTCGTGCCGGTCAACAGGCGATCTGGGCGAACCAAACGCAATCGAACTCCTGGGTCAGCCTGCCCGGTGCGACCCAAGCGCAAAGCACGCTGCGCGGCACAAGCCGTGATAACTCAGGCCGTGACATCTCAGGCCGTGACACTTCCAGCGGCAGCAACACCAGCGAAACCAGCCACGCCGATGCGCGTCAGCACAACTTGCGCACCGCCACCAAAGAACCCGAAACCGCCAAGGCCCGCAAGTTGCAAGACAAACTGCACTTCCTGCCTGCCGGTCCAGCCACTTGGCGCTCCTCAGAATTCCTCTCGAACGGTTCGTTTGCTGCCGCCCTCAAGCGTTGGGGCACCAGTTACGACGTGATCCTGATCGATTCCCCGCCCGCTCTCGCCGTGGCTGACGCCGTGATGCTGGCACCACTGGCCAGCGGCGTGCTGTTCGTGCTCGAGCCTGGCCGTACCACCCACGAGGCCATGTCTCGCATCCTGGATGCGTTCTCCTTGGGCAAAGCCAACCTGCTCGGCGTGGTCTTCAACAAAGTCAATCCGCGTTCACGTGACCGTTACAGCTACTACCCGCCCAAAGGTGCCTTGCCCGCCAACGGCAATGGTCGCCCAAAGAGTGGCGCTGACCTGAGCCTGAACCTCGAGGCTGGTCGCTGATCCGAGCCGAACTTCAAGCCAAACTTCAAGCCGAACCTCAAGACCGGGCATTAATCAACCGATGCGAAGATGCTTTTGATGACCATGACTGCCACAAAATCACCACCTAAGTCGAAGATCTCGCCTAACCTGATGGCCTACGTTGCACCCGTGCAACCCAAAGATTTCACTACGAATCAAGAACGGGATTGAATGTCTCACAAAAGCCGAAACCACCCAATCTTGATCCGAGTCCAACGAGGTACAAATGGAATGGGGCAGCAAATTCCACAACAACTTATCTACTCATTCTGTAGTAATCTGCTCGAGAGGCGGTGAAGCGCGTGCTAGGAAGTATTAAACCCGAAGAACTCAGCATCCCCTCTGCCGCCAGCACCGCCCACGGTTCACTGACCTTGCGCATCATCGGCAACATGCTCGCCTTGCTTCTGACCGACGCCGCCGCACTGTGGTTCTCGAGCGAAATTTTCAGCTTCGTGCGCATCGTGGTTTTTAACCAACCGTACTTCGCTTACGAACCGCTCTGGCGTGCCGTCTGGATGAGCCTTTGGTTGATCCTCGCCGTGATCAACG
>JAYURE010000851.1:0-2807 GCA_043756345.1 Deinococcales bacterium
AACCAAGCTCGAGACGAATGAAATTCCACCATCGCCCTTGCCTCACAGATCGGTTCAGCACGGTTTGAATGCCGAACTGCTTTCGGTGCTCCTCGAGAACTACAAACGGTTGGCGAGCAATGAACTCGAGCGTCGATCATGAAAACTGAACTCGAGCGTCAATGGTGGTCGTTCGGTCTGCGCGGCTTGCTGGCGGTCGTGTTCGGATTGGTCAGCCTGATCTGGCCGAGCAAAACCATCGGCGCATTGGTCTTGCTGTTTGGCGCGTTCGCCCTGGTCGATGGTGTGATCGTGACCATCGAGGCACTGCGAAACAAGACTGGCGGCCTGTGGTGGTTGCTGCTGTTGCAGGGCGTGATCGGTGTTGGCTTTGGCATTTGGGCGTTGTCCTCGCGTGGTCTAACCCTGCCATTGCTTTCTTACCTGGTGGTGCCGTGGGCGTTGATCACTGGCGTGCTCGAGATCATCGTCGGGTTGGGATCGCACGGACGCTTGCGAATGCTGGCCTACGGTGGCGCGGTTTCGATTGCGTTCGCACTGGTGCTGGTGGTGTTCCCGAGCACCAGTCTGATCTCGGTGATCTGGTTGATCGGAGCCTTCGCGCTGGTGATCGGAATCTTACTGATGGTGATCGCATTGCAGGCCCGAGCATCGGGTCATCTCAAATCGCAATTGGAAACCACTTCGAGCCTCGCCGTGAAATGAACTTGCAGTCTCGAGCCTGAATCGTACATTCCAAACCACCCTTCTTCAATCAATTCAGTTTCAGAAAGAGGTTCACTGTGAAACCAGACTTGAAACTCAAAGAGAACGTTCTCGCCGAACTCAACGCCGAACCTCGGGTCAACCCGGCACACATCGGTGTGATCATCAAAGAGGGAGTCGTGACCCTGACCGGAACGGTCGAAACCCTTTCCGAAAAACTCGCGGCAGTCAAAGCGACCCAGCACGTCCACGGTGTTCGAGGTGTGGCCGATGAAATCGAAGTCAACATCGGCCAGAGTCATCTTCGATCCGATACCGACATCGCACAGGCGGCACTCGAGACCCTCAACGCGAATTGGGTCATCCCCAAAGAGGGGATCAACGTCAAGGTTGAACACGCCTGGGTGACGCTCGAGGGTGAAGTTTACTGGGAGTTCGAGCGCCGACAGGCGTACCAGACCATCAACAACATGGTCGGAGTCAAAGGCGTGACCAACAGCCTGAAGATCAAACCGCGATTGCAACCCGAGGATGTTGAATCGAGCATCAAACAGGCGTTCGACCGTCATGCGCAATTGAACAGCGAACGGGTCAAAGTCGATGTCGCCGGAGGTCACGTGACCTTGCGCGGCAACGTGCCGTCTTTCGCCGAACGTGACGAGGCAGTGCGGGCCGCTTGGAGCGCCCCCGGCGTGACCGAAGTCGAGAATCACATCTTGATCGGTGCGTCTTGATCGGCGCACGCAGACCATCTCACTCGAGTTACAACGCTCAAGCCTTTCTCAGCGAGCCATCTCCCGACGAGCGATCTGCTCGAGCCAGTTTGAGGAGCCCACCATGAACCGCACCACCGACGCACAGATTCACAAGAATGTCCTTGACGAACTGACCTTCGAGCCGAGCATCGATGCCAGCAACATCGGAGTGGCAGTCAACGAAGGCATCGTCACCTTGACCGGCAGCGTCACGAATTTCTCTGAAAAATGGGCCGCCGAACACATCGTCAAGCGCCTGCACGGGGTCAAGGGCGTGGCCGAAGAAATCACCGTCAACCTCTTTCTGGGTCAGGCTCCAACAGATTCTGACATCGCGCTGGCGGCGCGACGGGCGCTCGAGTGGGACAGTAACGTGCCGGAGGAACGGGTTCAAATTCAGGTCGAGGCGGGTTGGGTGACGCTCGAGGGTGAACTCGATTGGCATTTTCAACGACAGGCGGCGCACGATGCCGTGGCCCGATTGCGTGGGGTCAAACGAATCAGCAATCAGATCGTCTTGAAGGCCCGCGCAACGCAGGGCGACATTCGTGCCCAGATCGAATCGACCTTCAAACGCAGCGCGGTTCTGGATGCCAGTCACGTTCGCATTGAGGTCGATGGCGGCAACATCACCTTGCACGGCAGGCTGCCAACCTGGTCCGAACGCGACGCCGCAACCCGTGCCGCCTGGAACGCTGTGGGTGTGGCTTCGGTCAGCAACCGCATCATCGTCGGAGTTTGAACGCCGTTGTTTGAACGCCGTTGTTTGAACGCCGTTAATTGAACCCGATAGCCAGAGCACTCGAGCACCCAAACGACAGAGGATCGCCATGACCGTCATCGAAAACGCAATCCAAAACTTGAACGCCCGCCGTCTCGAGAAGGTCGCCGCGCTGCGCTGGTACGAGGGGCTCGAACATACCTGTGCCGACTGGGGTTTCCTGACGGTTTCTGACGGCCTCAAAAGCATGGCCTGGGATGAATTGCGGCACTCGGAAATGCTGACCGTCATGCTTGCCACGCTCGAGGGACGACACGGTGATGCGCAACCCGTTCAGGAATCGTCCATTCAAGTTACTGCGCGAAACCCGAATGATGAGGTGGTCATCTTGGCGCTCGAGTTTGATCCTCGTCCAGTGGTGAATTGGATCTTCTGGAGCGACCCAGATCCTACCCGTCGAACTGCTCGTCCAGCAAAATCTCGTGTGGATGGCGGCGCACACTCGAGCATTGGGTCGCGTTGGTCCAGGCAAACCGGCCGCAAGCGATCAAAACTCGGGTCGAAACTTGAATCGAAACTTGAATCGAAACTGGAATCGAAACTGGAAGGAAAAATCATGAACGACA
>JAYURE010000852.1:0-7797 GCA_043756345.1 Deinococcales bacterium
TGGTTTCCGAGCGTTGGCGTTCACCGGCAATCATGCCACCACGCAGCACCACGATCCGATCCGCAACATGAAAAACATGCTCGAGGTTGTGACTGACGACGATCACGGCGGTTCCGTGGTCGTGCAGGTCTTGAATCAGTTGCAGCACCTTCGCCTGTTCTTGCACGCCCAATGCGGCGGTCGGTTCATCCATGATGACGAGTTGTCCGCCCTGATGGATGGCCCTAGCAATCGCAACCGATTGGCGTTGCCCACCGGAGAGTTCGCCGACTTGAATGTCCGGTGGGATGTTCAGGCGCAATCGTTGCAGCAGGTTGTGCGTCTCGAGTTCCATTTTGCGACGGTCCACAAAGAAGCCTTTGGTCGCCTCGTTGCCGAGGAAAATATTGTGGGTCACGTCGCGCCCATCAACGAGCGCGAGGTTTTGATGTACGACCGCGATTCCGGCTTTGATCGCGTCTCGAGGTGTTTTGAAATTCACAGTCTCGCCATTGATTTTCACTTCGCCATCGTCGGGTTGATAGACACCGCAGAGGATTTTCATCAGCGTGCTTTTACCCGCGCCGTTGTCGCCGACCAACGCGACGGTCTCCCCCGGTTGGATTTGGAAATCCACGCCTTGCAGGGCGGTGACATGCCCGAAGGTTTTTTGAATGCCTGTGGCGGAAAGCAGTGCGGACATGTTGCGACCTCGAGATGGATGGCGTTGAGGAATGAGCGAAATACTGGTGATCTAATCGATTAGATAAACTCCAGACCCAATCTGGAAAAGGGTTCTGCACCCTCGAGCCTCCTGATAATCGTGCCGCGAAGATTGGGCCGCAGCACACTGTCTAAACGATTAGACGAGACTCTAAGCCCAGAATGAATGGCTGTCAAAACCCAAACCAAGCTCGAATCAAGCATTCGCAATTAGCACTTTCGAGACTCGGAATTCAGTGCAAGCGGGTTTGATCTTCGAGTTCACCGGACCAGATCGCCCGCATTTCAGGCGAAACCGTCAGCAGCTTCTCGAGCGTTCCAGTATGCGTGATCCGCCCGTGCTCGAGCAGCACGATTCGGTCGGCACGTTCGAGCGCGGTACGTCGATGTGAGACGACCAAACAGGTTGTTCCCGGCTCGAGTCGCGCCCAAAGTTCACGTTCGATGTTGACATCCAAGGCACTCGAGATGTCATCAAAGACGAGCAGGCTGGGTTCTTGTGCGAACATTCTGGCAGCGGCGGCGCGTTGCAATTGACCACCGGAAAGTTTCAGGCCACGCACGCCGACCAACGTCTCGAGTCCTTGCGGTAAGTGTTCGATATCTTGCTCGAGCACGGCGCGATGCACGGCTCGAGGCAAATCACTTTGCAGACCAAGATCGATGTTTTCTTGCACGCTGCCTGAGATCAAGGCTGGCACTTGCGGCGTATAAGCAGTTCGTGGCGGCACCATGAATTCGCTCAGGCTCGAGACGGGTTCACCATTCCATTGCACCGATCCTGATTGTGTGGGCAGCAGTCCGAGCAAGGTTCGCAGCAATGTGGTTTTCCCGCTGCCGATGCGTCCGGTCACAACCACGAACTCGCCACGTTGCAATTCAAAACTGGCATTCTCGAGACCTCGCCCAGAACTGCCGTGAACGTAACTCAAATCGCGCACGACCAAGGACTCGAGATGATCGTTACTGGTTCGCACGACCGGCTCGAGTGTTGGCGGATCGTGTCTGACATCCAGGTTTTGCGGCCCGACCAATTCGCTCGTCGGCGTGCCTTGCATCAGGGCATCCATGCGAAAAACAGCAACTCCAGCACGGCGCACGGTCGCCATGAAGCGTCCGAAGAATTCGGTGTGATGCCCAATCTCCCAGAGGTACAAAACGAACAGGCTGAACTCGCCGACCGTGAAGGTTCCGGCCCGCATTTTCGCGCCGACCAACAACAGAATCAATCCCGTGCCGAGCGAAACAATATTGCTCGAGAAGACACTGAGCGCCTGATTGAGCGCCACATTGCGCAGCATCGCCTGAGATCGTGCTTGGCTGCGTTGCTCGAGTTGCGCGAGAACTGAACGTTCCGCGCCCGCGACTTGAATCACCTGCACGCTCTGGTAAATCTCGCCGAGCAGACTGGTGTAATTGCTGCTGGTTTGACGCGATTTGATTTGCAGCGTTTCGAGCGAATTGCGAAACCAAAAACTGATCGCTGTGACCGCAATCAATGGCAGGAAGACGAATGCGGTCAGCGGCGCGTCAATCGAGATGAGCACAGAAATCGCAATCAGCATGTAGACCGTCATGCCCACCACATCCAAGGTCCAATCGCTCGCGTCCTCGGCTTCTTGCGCATCGTCTCGCAGGGTGTTGAGGGCCTCACCGATTGTTCCGGGAAAGGCTTGAGCTCCGGGCATTTTCAGGATACGACGCATCAGGTTCAGGCGCAACAATCCGCTCGAGCGAAAGCGAAACGGCACGTCGGCGGCGATGCCCGCGAAGACAAAAACAATTTGCAAAAGTGCGGAGACACCCACGGCGGCAACGATGGTTTGCACGGTGTACGGCAGGCCATTCCAAGTTGGGTTGCTCTGCTCGAGCGCGTCGAAAAAGAGTTTCGAGAGGAACCCTGGAATCAATGGCAGCGTCATCACGCCGGTCCACAAGACAATGTTGAGCGCGTACAGCGGGCCTGAAAATTTGATCAACCGCCGCAGTACGAACCATGATGAAACGCTCGAGCTTTCGGCTGATGTTGATTCGGGAAAAACGGTCATGCCAGCACCTCCTCAAGCCCAACGCGACGCAATTCACTGAACCTCGAGTTCGCATTCCGGGCGAGGCTTTGACGTTCACCGAACTCGAGCACGCGACCGGATTCGAGAACGACAATGTGCGTGGCACGTTCGACGGTGCGCAATCGGTGCGCGATGATGATCGCAGTTCGGCCCTCGAGCAAGGTGTCCAAGGCCCGCTCGAGTCTCGCCTCGGTTGCCGGATCGAGCCGCGCCGAAGCCTCGTCGAGAATCACCAAACCCGGATCGTGCAAGAACGCCCGAGCGAGCGCCACGAGTTGCGCCTCTCCCGCCGAGAGCGAACCGGCGGCGAGCGGTGCGCCCAAGCCTTCGGGCAGCGACTCGAGCCAATCGCCAAGCCCCAGTTGTCTCAGCGCGTGCGTCAGCCGATCATCGTTGATGTTGCCATCAAAAAAGGTCAGGTTGTCGCGCAAACTCGCCTGGAACAACTGCACGTCCTGCGTGACCAGCGCGACCCTCGAGCGCAACTGATCAAGGTTGTACTCGCGCACGTCATGACCACCGACGCGCACACTGCCGGATTGCGCGTCGTAAAAGCGAAACAGCATCCGCGCCAAAGTCGTCTTGCCGCTGCCCGTGCGACCCAGCATTCCAAGCACGCTTCCAGGCTCGAGCCGCAACGACACATCCTCGAGCACGCGCACACCATCCTCGTAAGCGAAAGACGTTTTCTCGAGCTGCACTGGCAATGCACCACCCGGCATCTCGAGCAGACCGTCTGAGAGTTCAGGCACGATCTCGAAGAGTTCGCGCACCCGCACGATACTCGCCTCGGCGCGTTGGAGTTCTTGGAGTTGCTGACGAAAGTGTTCGATTGGTTCGGCAACCATCCAGGCGTAATGCATCAGCATGTAAACCGCACCAATCGAGAGTTTGCCTTCGCGATACAGGCTCGAGCCGAAGCCGTAACTCATGACATCGGCGAGGCTCCAGAACAGAATCGAAACGCCCCAAACGATGCTGCCCTTCAAACCCGCATCCAAACGAACAAGGTACAGTTTGCGCATCTCGAGCCGCACCCGACGCATTACCCAGGCGATTGCTCCATTGCCGCGCACGTCCTCGGTGGCGGTCAGAACCTCGCCGAGAAAACCGTAAAACTGCGCCGATTGTTCACGCTCGCGCCGCCAGACTTCGCTGAACCTTGAGGACACTGTTAAAAGGATTGAGCCAAGCAGTGCGTACCCGGTGAAAACCGCACCGAGTCGCCAATCCTGAACGGTCAGCACGATCAACACACCGATCAGCAGCAACGCATTGCCACCGAGCGAAACCACGAAACTCGAGAAGAACCCAGAGAGCGCATTCACATCGCCATCGATGCGTTCGATCATTTCACCCGGCGGCCGCGACTTGTGAAAACCCATCCCGAGCCGCAGGGTGTGCGCCGTCAAATCTTTGCGCAACGCATTCGTGGCGGCCCAAGCGACCTCGTTGGAGACATACGCGGCAACGGCCCGCAGGCCGCTCGAGATCAACGCCGCGACGATGAAACCAACCGCCAGCAACGTCAGGTTGGTCGTGTCATTCGGCGTGCGGGCCGCATCGACAAACAACCGAGCGATCTGCGGATTCAAAACCTGCAAGCCAATTCCAGCCAGCAGCAAAACCATCATCAGCAGGGCTCGAGGCCCCTGCGGAATCAAGTATTGGCGCAGCAACAACCAGAATTGGGCTATCGGCAATGTCATTCGTTCGAGTGTACGCGGCAAAGCTCGAGAACACCTGTGCAATATGGCGTATCAACAGCGGCACGAAAACTGAAACACGCCCAAGCTCGAGGCGAGCAAAACCTGTGGAAAACTCGCCCGATTCGAAAGTACCAATCCGCAAAAGCAGTCACGTACTCGAGCCTGATGGCGCTGAATCAACTGGCTTAAATCGGCTCGAGATTTCTGTTTAGGCGGGCATTCGTTTACGCAACCAATGGCGTGCAGGTTCTTCAACGTACAAGTACATCAGGACCGCAGCGCCCGCAAAGCAAAGTCCATACACGCCAAAAATGCCCAGGCGAATCAAGACCGATGAATCCTCAAAATGCTGGTACTGCAAAAACTTTCGCAAGATTGTGCGAACAATCGAATGCGTCATGTACACGGAGTACGACACTTGGCCCCAAAAAATCATACGCGGCCCAGCCAACGCCATCGTGAACGCTCCTCGCTGTTGCGACACGCCGTACACGAACAACGCCAGAAACGGTGAAACCCAGAACAAGGTCGTGCCGAGCGGCTCGAGCATTACCGCCACAGCAATCACCAAGACACCTGCAATGGGCGTCAAGACTGGCCAGGGCAGGCTCGAACCCGCACCACGAATGTAAAGACGGTAGAGCAGGCATCCGGCCACGAATTCCGTGGTGATGCGCAACAGGTGCAAGACGTTCAGCAACGGGTTGTTCTCCCCGAGCGAATTCAGCAGAGGCAGCGTGACCAGGACCGCAACCGTGGTCAAAACCTGCCAGTTGTTTTTGACTCGAGCAGTCAGCACAGCAAAGACGGGAAACATCAGGTATGCGAACCACTCAGCACTGATCGACCAGGATGGTCCGTTCCAATTGAAGTCATACGAGAACCAGGCATGAACCAGAAACAGATTGCGAACAAAATCAAAGGCACCGTAACCCTCATCGAGGTTGAGTTTGACCTTCATGACCTGCGAGGCCACGTACATGCCCAGCACCGCGAAAAGTGTCAACAGATGCACCGGGTACAGGCGGGCAATCCGCAACCACAAAAACCGCACGTACATTCGCCACCAATCGGCGCGTTGGTCCGCTCGGTTCAGGCTCAGCGAACCTGAATTCAAGGTGCTCGAGCCGAGGCTGCCATCAAAACGCGGCGCGTAATTGTAGGAAATAATGAAGCCCGAAAGAATGAAAAACAAATCCACACCCAGAAATCCCGAATCGATAAACGGCTGAAGTACCTTTGTGGCTGGGAACAGGGTGAAAAGTTCCTGGTCCACGTGCGAAATCAAAACCCACAATGCCGCCAAAATGCGCACCCCGGTGAGTGCGTCAATCGATTCGCGTGTTGCGGATTTGGTTGGGGGCGTAGTGGTTGATCTGCTCGAGCTGGTGGATATTGAAGACACAAAAAACCTCGTGGACAGGAAGTTGAAGACAGTCATTTAGAACCGATAGACTTGTGGCCGATCTGATCGGTGGGAACGCTTTTTCAGCATAGGATGGAAACAGAAGGCAAGCGCCACAATTCCAGCACTGGAATGGTTTAACGTAAAAATCCAAGATGAACTGCCCTGAACGCCTCAGCTTTTAAGGAATGACATTCAGGACTTGGCTTTAATCGGCGCTCGAGCTTGGAAACCCGTGCCTTAAAGACGAGTACAATGCCCACATGACACAAACCCTCGAAAAGAAACTCGAGAAGATCATCGATGTCAAAACGTACCTGGAACTCGAGAAATCCAGCGAGCTTCGCCACGAGTACGTTGATGGTGAACTGTTGGCCATGGCGGGCGAGAAACTTCAGCACAACGACATTGTGGCAAACATCATCGAGGCGTTACGACCAATCGCTCGGGCCAAAAAGTGCCGAATTCAGTTCGAGACCATCAAACTTCGCGTTAAAAACACCCGGTATCGCTACCCGGATGTGATGGTCAGTTGCGCCCCCGGAAACGATCCGTACTTCCTCGAGAATCCATGCTTCATCCTTGAGGTGCTCTCAGAAAGCACGCAGGCCACCGACGCTGGCCCGAAACTCGACGAGTACACCCGGCTGCCGAGCCTCGAGCGGTACGTGATGATCGAACAGGACCGGCGCGTGGTCAGGATTTACCGGCGCACACCCGAGGGATGGTTGTTTGAATCACTCGAGGATCAGGGCGAAATCGAGGTCCCCTGCCTCAAGACGAAATTGACGCTCGAGCAGGTTTTTGCGGGCATTGAATTCGAGGCTCGAGAAGTAGAATCCGATTCTGATGCACGAAGTTGACTCGATTTCCCCTGCCGAATTCGCTGCCGGTTGGATGCTCGACCTGTTCAAAGATGACGGTCCAAACCGTCTCGAGATGTTTCAGATTCTCGAGGGTTTGGGCTTGAATGTTCCACCGTATGGCACTCCAGAAATCTTGCAGCAAGAAAACGGTTATGGGTCTGAAGTCCCCGTTGTGGTTCATCTCAATGATTGGTCACTTCAGGGTCGAGATAAGGAATTGATGCCATTGGGTCAGGCACTCGAGGAGCACCCGGACAAGCTGTGTTCTTGGTTCGTGCCGAAATCTCCATTCGGACCTGAAGGCAAAACAGTTTCATTTCGGCTGCTCAAAATTGGACGCAAAACGTTCACCTTGCGTTTCACATCTCGAGACGAATGGCGTTCAAATTGGGGACCTGTCATCGAAACTCGAGTTGGTCCTGACGGTTGGTTTCCAGCAATTCACCGTCCAATTTGGGCAATTGATTTCATTCGTTTTGAGGCGGACACCTTGTTCACAACCGATTTCAACATTCGTCCCGGTGTCAGTCAACCGGAAGCGCTCGAGGCGTTGTCGGATCGCAGCGTGATTGGCGCATTAACAGAATGGTTCGAGGTTTTTGGAACCGATGTGAAAATCTACAAACCAGTAGGATAGATTCGAAACGCTTTCCAGGAGGGCAATATGCCAGAACTCGCCATCCAACAACTGCTGCGCGAAAAAGGTTTAGCCGGTCTCGAGGGTCTCGCCATCAAGTCGCGCCGTCACGGAATTTTTGAGAACCTTGTTTGCTTCAAATACGATCAACGGCTCAGCCCGATGCTGGAAAAGGCTGTGCAGGAAGCACGCGGCATCATTTTAGACGAGAGCCGCGATTGGGCTGTCACAAGCATGAGCTTCCGAAAGTTCTTCAACGCCGAAGAACCGTTAGCCGCTGAAATCAACTGGACCACTGCATGTATTGAGGAAAAACTGGACGGTTCTTTGATGGCTTTGTATTGGTATGACAATGCGTGGCAAGTGCAATCCAGTGGCACTGCGGATGCAGCAGGCAACGTCGTTCAGG
>JAYURE010000853.1:0-2797 GCA_043756345.1 Deinococcales bacterium
GGGCTTGGGTCGCTACTTCGCAGGGGGTGACAAATTCGTTGTTCTTTTGATCGAGCTACGGGGAAAATTCAGGGTCAACATACTTTTGGCCCTGTCTCATGATTGACTCTAGGATCGTTTCTGCGAACCAACTTTGCAGTGAGTCACGTGGCCTGCCATCGTTGCGTTCGATAGTGGGGGAGAAGCTCAATCGATCTTCGGGCGAGCGTGCTCTGGATCAGGTGTAGCGTGATGGTCATGAACGAGGCCATCCAGCGGCTTGCACGGCGGCTCTCGGGTCTTGCTGCCCGACGATCCGGTTTCGCGGTTGGTCTCTGCGGCGGGCCTGGTATCGGCAAGACGTACACGGCGTTGGCGTTGCTGCGTGCTACCCCATGCCAGTCGTTCACCGTCCATGCGACCAACGCACTTGAGGCCTTTACTCTGGCACTTCCGCGTCCAAAGAAAGTCTCGATCTGGCTCGAGCATGCCCTGGAGCGTTTGCGGCGAGGTGAGCCCTCAGAGCCCGGAGCCTTGCTGCAAACGATCACGATGTTGATGTCTGCGAATGCACCGCTGATCTTGCACGTTGAGGATTTGCACGAGGCCGAACCCGAACGTCTCGAGTTCTGGACTCAACTGGCCCTCGCGGTGGTGCACATCCGTGGGGTTGGATTGATCGTCACGGGCCGTAAGCCACCCGAAAGCCTTGAGACCATCCAGCTTGCGCCATTGAACCGTGAAGCTTCGGATGCCCTGCTCGAGGCTGAAGCGGCTTCGAGCTTGCCGGGTGAGGCACTCGAATGGATTTTCGAGCATGCGTTTGGAAATCCGTTGTTCACGCTCGAGTTTTTTCGCTTCCTGGCCCGACGCGGATTCCTCTGGAATGACGCGCACCGTTGGCGTTGGCGCGTGCCAGAACGTGAGGTCATGCCAGCCACGGTCGAGGCGTTGATCGAAGGGCAACTGCGTGCCGCATTGCGCACAGAGGTACTCGAGGAAGTCCTCAAAGCGAAAGCCGTGCTGGGTCTTGGCGCAAGTGATGCTGTGTGGACCGAGGTGACACAACTCGCACCCGAAGAATTCCGGGCCGCACGATCAGAACTCGAGCATCAGGGTCTGATCTCGGCGGGTGAATTTGTGCATCCTTTGTACCGGGAAGTGTTGTTGCACGCCCTGCCATCCGCACAACACCAGACGTTTGCACGACGGGCGATCAAGGCATTTGAAACCGATCCGCAGACGGCTGTGCAATTCCTTGCCGCTGCCGGACTCGAGGTCGGCGAGGTGCTTGCCTGGCTCGAGCGGGCGACACAGGCGGCACGAGAAGCAGGAAACCAGCTTCAGGCGGCACGTTTTCAGGCCCGAGCGGTCCAGTACGCGATGGGTGAGGAACGGGCACGATTGGCGCTCGAGGCTGCGGATGAACTCTACGAATACGACCTGGCTGAAACCATCCGTTTGCTCGAAATCGCTTTTGATGTCCAGCCGAAAGACTTCGTGGTGCTTGGCATGCTCGCCTCGTATGTGGCGCAGGCGGGACGGCGATCTGAGGCGCTGCGTCTGCTCGAGCAACGCCTTCCAGAAGATCGGGTCAACCTGCGAGGGTTCATGCTTGAACTCAAAGTTCGGCATTACCTGCAAGATTCGAGCCAAGTGATCGACCTCTGGAATGCCCGGCCCGAACTGCAACCGCAGGTCTCGCCAGAAACGATCCGAAATCTGGCCTACGCCAATGCCGAACTCGGTGAGGGTCTCGCAGCCATCGAGCTTGTCCAGCGGGCACTGAACCAACCCGACCTCGAGATCAATGAACGTGTTCTCTTGCTCGAAGCCTGCGGTTTTGCCTGTTACACCAGATCCGACTACGTTCACGCCGAACGGTTTTACAGCGAGGCGATAGAACTGTTTCGCAACCACGGACAAGCCCACCGGACCGGATCGTTGTTGTTCAACCGCTCGATTGTTTACCAAGGTCTTGCCCGGTTTTTGCCCGCGATTGCCGATGCCGAGGAATCACTCCAACTGGCCCTCAAAGGTGGACACGCCCGCTTTTACGCCAACGCCCAGTTCGTACTTGGCGGGGCTCGACTCGAGTTGGGCGAGTACGAACCTGCCGAGGAACTGATGCTCGAAGCGTTGGACTATTATCGGCAGACTGGTCTGAAAGGCTGGCAGGTCGATGTCGAACTCAAACTCAGCGAACTCTATCGCCAATGGGCATCGCCCCAGGCTGGTGTGCTCGCCCAAAGGCACGGCGAATCGGCCTTGTTTCTGGCGCGAACCCTGAACAACCCGCGTTATGTGGCCTGCGTGCTTCCTTGCGCTGCGCTGGCCGAGGCACAGTTTGGAAAACCACAGCGGGCGCTGGGGCTGGCCGAGGAAGGATACGCCCTGGTCAACACGCAAGACGTTGTGACGATCTATCAGATCCTCTGGGCTCGAGGCGTTGCTTTGGATTTTCTTGGACGGTCCACTGAGGTGCTCGCAGATTTCCGCCAGGCCCAGAGTCTAGCCGAAGGCACGGGTGCAGTACTTGATGCTCACAAAATCGGTCTCGAAATGGACCGGCTCAACGGTGATGCCACGAGTGCCCAACGACGCTTGCGGTGGTTCGAGGAACACGGTTTGAAGAATGCCGAGAACATCGTGCGACGGTACTTTCCTGATGCTCAGAACCGCACCGCTCTAGGCTCGAGGTTTGAGGCCAAGTCTGAATTTCAACTCGAAGTGCTCGGGCCGATGCAGCTTCTGGTCGAAGGTACGATCAAGCCCTTGCGTGGAGGTAAGCGCAAGGAATTCCTAACGGTGCTTCTCG
>JAYURE010000854.1:0-2796 GCA_043756345.1 Deinococcales bacterium
GTTGATCTGAATGCCGGATCGCCTGCATTGCGCGACCTCACGGATCGTTTCGGACATCACGAACGGATCGAGGCCCCAGGCGTTCTTGTAAATCCGTCCGTCCGGCAGGGTCAGGGCGCTCGGTTTGCCGTCCGTAATCATCACGATTTGTTTCATGTCTTTGTTCTCGCGTTTCAAAAGTTGCTGGGCAAGCCGCAATCCGCCCGCCGTGTTCGTGTGGTACGGCCCGACTTGCGTTTGAGCCAACCTCGAGAGTGGGATTTCTTCCGCGCCGTCATGGAAGAGCACGAATTTGATCGTGTCGCCCGAGAATTGCGTGCGAATCATGTGCGCGAGTGCCAGCGCGACTTGCTTGGCGGGCGTGAACCGGTCCTCGCCGTACAGGATCATGCTGTGCGAGCAATCCAGCATCACCACGGTTGCGGCGGAGGATTGGTACTCGGCTTGACGCACCACCAGGTCGCTCTCCTGAATATTCTCGAGGCCCTTCGAGACGACGTTGGTCAACGTTTGCGTCATGTCCAAGTTTAAGGTGTCCCCGAATTCGTAATCTTTCAGGTCGCCCGTCATTTCCACGCCGCTCGAGTATTCCCGCGTGTCATGCCGTCCCATGCTGGACTTGCCCAACCCGCCCAGCAGATCGCGCAAGGTTTTGTAACCCAGGAAATCGATGCCCTTTTCGGTCAGTTCAAATTTCGTTTCGCCCTGCCCGCCGACACCGCCCTGCTGTCCCTCCTGGTTGATGTTCGCGCCGGGATCGTCCACGCGAATGAACCCCTCTTGCTTCAGGCGATCAATCATCTTCGAGAGTTCCTGGTACAGTTTGGATTGCTGAAAATCCTGCTGGCTTCGCGCCTCGTTCAGCATGTCTTCCGGGATCAAATCGCGTTCCATCAATGCCTGCATGATCGCTTCGCGCAATTCGTCCATGGTTTGCCGACCATCCGGGTTCGGGTCGTAAGGGTTGTTCATGTCCGCGCCCATCAGGGCGTCTTTGATCATGTCGAACAGGCTCGAGGTGTCAACGTCATCGAGTGAAGATTCGTATTTGGAGTAGCGGGTGGATTTCATGATTCACCAGTTTCTTGGAGATGAGGCTCGAGACGGTCGCTGCGGTAGAGGAAGAATACTGCGGTGAGAACAGCGATAGAAACAACGGTAACGAAAAGAGCGTACTCGGGAAGCTTGAAGTAGTCCGTGACCCAGCGATCCACTCGAGGAAGAATCAACGCGCCGAGAATCGCGGGCAACCAAGACACGAAATTACGTTTCATTGTGTAACCTCCGTTTTAATTTCTTGGCACACATCCTTGAGTCCAGGTGCATAAAGAGATATTTCTACCTTCAACAACACTAAAGTTTTCACTACTGATTGAAAACCATTGCGTTTCTCCCCAAGGTGTAAAAAGAAAGCGTTTTTTCTCATGCCAACCCACGCTTACTATGATTTCCATACTGTCTGGAGATAACCAAACATCCGAAGATACAACCTCTACAGCGTCACTAACTTCTGGGGACATAGCTTGAAAGTCTAAGCCAACACGCCAATCTTCACAGCTTTCAATATTTAATTTTTGCAAACCTTGCGTATTTCTCAAGTCCATTATGCTTAAAGCGCAACTTTTTAAATAGGGGATTACACGAAAGGAGTTTTCTTTGTTATTTTTGTTCATCAGAGAATACAAACCATCATTCAGCGGAGATAAAATGAGGAAGAAAATAAGTATAGGTGTGAAAGACAAAACAACTAGCCCTTCGAAAAGTTTTTTAGACATCGACATCCTTATAATCATCCTCAAGTTTCAAAACCATTTTCGCATCCTCGAGCTTCAAAAATTACTTTGATGTCTGCGTTCTAAATCGGATCAAGAAAGCCAGCATTGCCACGACAATTCCGGCGCTCAACAAACTTCGTGATTTGTCAAACCATTGCGGTGAACGGCCCGAAAAAAACCAAAACCCAATCAACACGCAAACGGCGAACGCACTGGCGGCAATCGCGTAAGGCAAGATTTGTTTCGGCCAGGAACGCCGAACCACTGTTTTGCCCAATTGCTTTTTGCGGGTTTTGCGGCTCACAGAAGACCAACGCTTTCGTAAACGTCCTCGAGTTTCAAAACCATCTTCGAATTCTCGAGCGTGATCTCACCGGCGAATCTCAGAACTGAGATCATGTTGTTTCTTCTTCTAGCTTTGGTTGAATCCGTTTGTAAACATCCTCGAGCTTCAACATCATCTTTGGACAATCAAGTTGGATTTCAGCGTCGGGTCCGTACTCTTCAACCGTCCATTCGCTGCTCGAGATTCGTTTGTGAACATCGATTCGTTTTTGGTTTTGATGCACGATCAAGTACGCTTCCAGGCTCTCGAGGCGTTGGTAATTGATTTTCTTTTCCGTTTGGTCAATACGTTTCGTGCTTTGGGAAAGCACTTCAACGATCAAGCATGGCTTGGTGGTGTAATCCTCGTTGTCGTCTTCATCGCAGACCACAACAACATCTGGGTAATACGATATTTTGGGCTGAGTCTGAGCCAGCACTTTCATGTCGCCGCTCATGACTTGGCAGTTTGTGTTTTCCGCAATTAAATTCAGGGCTGTGACCAGGTTTGTGACGATCAGGTTGTGTTGTCTTTTCGCACCAGCCATCGCGTACATTTGTCCATCCACAAATTCGTGTTTTTGCACGGCTTCACGCTCGAGTTCCAGGAATCGCTCGAGCGTGAGTGTGGTTTGGTTGGCTGGTTTGGTCATCAGTACACGTCGTCGTGCGTTCCAATGCTGAGCAGGTGAATGTC
>JAYURE010000855.1:0-2795 GCA_043756345.1 Deinococcales bacterium
GCACACTGCAAAACATTCTGGTTTATTCAATCATTGGACTCGAGGTGTTGTTGTTCGGCTCAGGCGTGATCCTGCTCGTGATGGCTCGAGTTCTGAAGCCGTGAGCAGGTGGTCACAATTCGGATGGATTTGCATCATCCTGGCTGTCGTGCTCGGCATTCTGACCGTGATCGCCGCGCAAGTTCTATTCTTTAACCTCAAGCTCGAATTCGAAGCGAGCCTGCTAGCGAACGCGACGATCAACCGAATGTTGTTGCTCGAGATCGTGCTGTTAATCTCAGGTGCGATTCTGGTCATCGTGGGACGGGTTCAGAAATCATCTCGAGGTTCATCATGAACATGCAAGCCATTGCTTTTGGTACTACCGACTGGGCCAGCGTTGAAACCACAACCCATCCTGGTGACACTGGAACGGCCTTCTGGCGCACCCAACACTTCGGCGAGATTCGTGTGCGCATGGTCGAATACACACCCGGATACCTGGCCGATCACTGGTGCAAAAAAGGGCATATTCTGCTGTGTCTCGAGGGTGAGATGGACACCGAACTCGAAGATGGAAGGGTTTTCAAACTCACGCCCGGAATCAGTTATCAAGTGGCTGACAACGCAGAGGCGCATCGCTCGAGCACGCAGACCGGTGCGAAACTGTTCATCGTGGACTGAATGGCGGACCCGATGAATGTCTTGTTTGTCTGCTCGAGAAACCGATTGCGCAGCCCCACCGCTGAGCGCGTCTTCTTTGATACTCCAGGCATCAACGTGCGATCCGCCGGAACCGCCAAAGATGCCGAAAACGTGATCGCCCGAGACGACATCGAATGGGCGGATTTGATCATCGTCATGGAACGCCACCATCGCAAAAATATTTTGCAGAAATTCAGAACGCAAACGAAAATCATCACGCTTGGCATTCCAGACAATTACGAATTCATGGACGCTGACTTGATCGAAATACTGCAAGCGAAAGTCACGCCGTACCTCGAGCCGTACATCACAGACTGACGGAGTTCACATGCGAATCATCACCGCTTTACTCTCGAGCCTGATTCTCGCGTCGTTTGCCCTCATATCTGAAACACGGGCGCAGACCGATCCGACCCGTGAAGTGCAAGCACGATACGCCGAATGCAACGCGCTCGAGAAGATTGGGAAACCGCTCGAGTTTCAACGCGCTCAAGAAGGCAATGACCTGAGTGCATGGGAAAAACGCAAGCCAAAAGATGACATTTACGAACTCATGCGGGTGCATCTTGCCAGCAACCGCGTGCGCTCCGTGCGGCTCGAGGAAAGCTCTGCGTCAGGCGATTGGAGTTCCGTGACCACGTATTGCTTTCGCGCAGATGGCACGCTCGCCTTCAAGTTCCAAACCCTGCGAACCTTCTATCACGATGAAGTTCCCGGGCTGAGCGTGCTCGAGGTGGAATTGCGATCCTACTTTTCGCCAAACGGTAAAAATTTTAGGAACCTCGAGAAGCAGCGCAACGGCGTGGGCAACAAACTGGTCAAGACCACGTACATGCGCAACGGTGGCCCGGACTTTCCAACGTCTCAGAGCGTCGTCAAAGAGGTCGGCGCGAACTTGCTGCCCGCCAAATGAAACTCGAGACGACACGGTTGATCCTGCGGCCCAAAGGAGACTGATGAATATTCCCATCCTGCAAACCTCTCGTCTGATGTTGCGACCATTTACGCTCGAGGATGCTCCCCGTGTTCAAGAACTGGCTGGAGATGCCCAAGTTGCTGACACCACGCTGCTCATCCCCCACCCCTATCCAGAGGGTGTGGCAGCAGCATGGATTGCCATGCACTCAGAATTTGCATCGGAGGGCAGCGAACTGGTCTGGGCGATCACAAGCCTTGAAACACACGAGTTGCTTGGTGCGATCAGTCTGATGCTCAAAATTAATTCGTACAGCAACGCCGCCGAATTTGGGTATTGGCTCGGGGTGCCGTACTGGAGCAAAGGATTGATGACCGAGGCCGTTCAAACCGTGATTCACTACGGGTTTGAGACGCTTCACCTGCACCGGATTTTCGCGTCGGCGTTCAGTCGCAACCCGGCCAGCGTCCGGGTCATGGAAAAGGCGGGAATGCGCTTTGAAGGCATCGCTCGAGGCCGAATGCTCAAAAGCAATGCGTTCGAGGATGTCAGCACTTGCGCCGTCCTCATCACAGATCGTTCCTAAAAACACGTGCAGATTCCCTTGAGCCCGCGTTTGTTGGTATAACTTTGCGGTTCGATGTACCAAGGAGGCCACCCATGAAGCTGTACTACGACAAAGACGCCAACCTCGAGTTGCTTGCCAAGAAAACCGTTGCCATCATCGGCTACGGCAGCCAAGGTCACGCGCACGCCCAAAACCTCAAAGATTCCGGTGTCAAGGTCATTGTTGGCTTGCGTCCAGATTCCAAAACCGCCGATGAAGTCCGGGCCGCCGGTCTCGAGGTCATGAGTGTCGCCGATGCCGCGAAAAAGGCTGACATCATCATGGTGTTGATTCCCGATGAATTCCAGAAGGATGTCTTCACCAACGAGATCAAGCCCGGTTTGAAGAAAGGCAATGCGCTGGTCTTCGCGCACGGTTTCAACATTCACTTCAAGGCGATCAAACCACCAAAGAACGTCGATGTCTTCCTGGTTGCGCCAAAAGGCCCAGGCCATCTAGTGCGCCGTCAGTACGTTGAGGGCGGCGGCGTGCCGAGCCTGATCGCTATTTTCCAAGATGCGACCGGCAATGCCAAAGACCTCGCGTTGGCGTATGCCAAAGCGAACGGTGGCACTCGAGCCGGAGTGA
>JAYURE010000856.1:0-7762 GCA_043756345.1 Deinococcales bacterium
AACGATGTCCGTCCCATCCGATTTTTTTGCCGGACCACCAAGACTCATGTTGATGATTTGGGCCGGATTCGGATTAATGATCTTACGTGGATTTGGCCCTGTGTCGTTTTTATCGACAATTGCGGCACCTGCCGCCCAATAGACTGATCGAGCAATCGTTTCGAACGACGATGAGCCCCTGTTGAAGGCCCGAATCGCTTGAATTCGAGCTTTCCAGGCAACCCCGGCCCCAAATTCAGCATTGTCACTGCAAGCCCCGATGGTTCCAGCGACGTGTGAGCCGTGAAAAGAGGCGTCGTTGTTGTCAAACGGGTTGTCGTCATTTTCGACCATGTCATAACCGGGTGCAATCTTGGTCAGACCCGTTGCGACCAGGCAATCAAAATCGGGATGGCGTGAGGCTGGATCACTTGGATGCCAAAGAATGCCACTGTCAATGACCGCAACAGTCACGACATTGATAGGGGTGATGGCCGGTACGCTCGAGGCGCTGGTCAGCAAGTTCCAGGCGGCTGGTATGTTCAACTGCTCGTAATGCCAGCGTTGACTCGAGACGGGAACATTGGGATTTTGAGGATCTGGTTTGGCCTGAAAGAGCGGATCGTTCGGTTCTGACTCGAGCGTGACCCGGTAGTTCGGTTCGGCGTATTCGACATCGGATCGGGCTGCAAGCGAACGAATCCAGTTGAGTGTCGCCTGCCCTGTGGTACTGCCTGCCGTGACAAAACCACTGGTTGAAAGCTTGTTCAACCCCGTGTTCGGAAGATGGATCACACCGGTTTGTCCAATGATTGAGCGAGAAAATTGCAACGGAGCGGCAGATGGTGCTGCGGATGTCGCCGTGGCTCGTAACGAACTGGGTTTGAGTTTGACAATCGCTTCGTTCGGCACGAATTCGGCATCATCTGGAACGTTCAAAAGTTGGCTCGAGGCATTGACGCCAGTGTTCAGGCTCGAGAAGCGAATACCATCACGAACCCGGCCTTGAATCTTGCCGCACGGTTCGCCCGAACCTGCCGCCAGTGTCACCACCGGTCCAGCGATGTTCTCGACATTGTTATCACTGTCTATGGCTGTGCCGGTGAAGGTCAGTTGCGTGGTTTCCTTCGGGCTTTGCGCAATCAACCAGGTGGCTTTTGATTCATTGGTTTTGGCCTGAAAGATCTCGGCACCCTCGAGTTGTGGACTGACCTGAAAAGCGTAGGACACTGTTTTACCGGCCAGTTTTGAATCATTCAAATCCAATTTGAGCGCAATTGCTTCACAGGCTGGCACCAAACCGGGTGCGTCTTGATAGGTTGCCCGCACCGCCGCCGGAACAGCTTGCCGTGGACAGGCCACCAACACTGCTGTAAGCAGCAGGCCGGTCAAGGTATGTCCGAGGGTAAAACGCTGCGTCACAGCCTTTAATGTAGAGCGAGAAGATTAAAATGGGAGGTCATGACCGACAGGGAAAAACGAAGCATTGAACCTCGAGAGATCGGGCCTCAAGAGATCGGGCCTCAAGAGATCGGGTCTCGAGAGATCGGGCAGAAACAAGCAGTGGACCCGATGTGGGCACTCGAGGCTCAGCATTGGAATGCGGGTTGGCAACGCATTGCAGGCATCGACGAGGCTGGACGTGGAGCCTGGGCGGGTCCAGTTACGGTTGCTGCCGTGATCCTGCCCACAGATCGGCTCGAGCGTCCGTATCGCGATTCAAAAACCTTGAGCCCCGCCCGCCGGGAACGTTTGGCAGAGGAGATCAAACTCGAGGCGTTCGCCTGGACCATCGAGTTTGCCCCGGCCAGTGAAGTGGACGAATTCGGTGTGCTCGAGGCGACCAAACGCGCCAGTCTGCGGGCAATTGCGCGGCTCGAGCCGAGTCCAGATGCGCTTGTGACGGATTACTTGCGTCTCGTCACGGACCTGCCATTGCTCGCGCCCGCCAAGGCCGACTCAAACTCGTACAGTGTCGCCGCTGCGAGCATCCTGGCCAAAACCGCCCGTGATGCCATCATGGTCGCCATGGACCTCGAGCATCCCGGTTACGGGTTTGCCAGGCACAAGGGGTATGGCGCACAGGCCCACGCTCAGGCACTCGAGGAGCTTGGCGTTTGCGACCAGCATCGGCGCAGTTTCGCCCCGATTCGCAGGGCACTCGAGACTCAACCCCGATTGTTTGAACCTGATGTTTGAACCCTGATTTCAGGCCGGAAACTCGAGCGTGCCCACGTACAAGGCCCGACCGACGATTGCGCCCTCGATACCGACACGCTCAAGCAAATCCAAATCTTTGACGGTGGCCACACCGCCGCCCGCCACCAAACGACCGGGCCAAACCGCACGAATTGCCTGCAATGGGGCCTCATCCAATCCCTCGAGCGTGCCATCACGGGTGACATCGGTGTAAATCAGGGTGCGCACGCCCTGAGCCCAGACCTTCGTTGCCAGATCGGTCGCCTGCACTGCCGAGGTTTCTGCCCACCCTTTGACTGCAACCAGACCATCACGGGCATCAATCGAAACGATCACGCTGCCCACCCCGAAACGCTCGAGGATCGCATCGACAATCTCGGGCTGCGTGACCGCCACCGTGCCAATCACCACCTGTTGCACGCCACCCTCGAGCAAGGCTTGCGCGGCCTCGAGCGAACGCACGCCACCACCTACCTCGACCGGCACGTCCAAAGTCCGGGCAATCTCGAGGATGATCTCACGGTTGCTGCCCGTGCCGGTGGCGGCATCCAGATCGACCAGATGCAGCAAACCGGCACCTTTGCCCGCCCAATGCTGCGCTGCCAGCAACGGTGAATCAAAATAAACCGTCTCGAGTTTTGGGTCGCCCTTGAACAGGCGAACGGCACGACCACGCTGAATATCGACGCAAGGAATCACTTCAACCATGCCTGCGAGCGTATCATTCTGGCGTAATGTTTCAGTGATGCGCCTGCCCTCGAGACGATACCTGTTGCAACTTTTTCCTCCAGCCCGAATCGCCTTGTTCGTGCTGGCTGCGATCCTCCTGACTTTCGCCTCGAGCCTGATTCCACGCCCGGTCTACGGTCCAGGCGAGCAAACCATTCGTTTCGGCTACCCAATGCCGTACTTGAACCTGACGCTCGAGCCTGCCACGGGTTCCGCGCCGGTCGTCTTTGTCTCATGGTGGGGTTCTGCCGTTCACCTCGAGTGGGCTTTGGCGTTGCTCAACACCACATTCTTTTTGGTGGCGTTCGCCTTGTTTCAGGTGATGTTTCGCCCAACCGGTCGCACCGACCCCGAAATCAATCCCCTGAAGACCAAACCGTGAGGTCAGATGAGGTTCCATTTCATGCGTTTTTAACGCTTACCGCGAGCAGATTGTATTTCAAGCCTTAGGATTGGTTAGAATATCGCACTCACCCAGACGGGTTAGCCTCAGATACAGCATTATCACGGTCCAAGCAGCTTGGACATAGCGGGTACAGGAATCAACGCAAACGCGCCACCTCGAGCAAGGCCTTGGCGCAACAGGGTTACGGGGTGAGCCGTCAAGGAGGGGTTTGTGGAGGGCAAAGTCATCGTGGTCACATCCGGCAAGGGCGGCGTGGGCAAAACCACCACCACCGCCAACGTTGGAACGGGCCTGGCAAAACTCGGCGAGAAAGTCACCGTCATCGATGTCGATGTCGGCCTGCGCAATTTGGATGTGGTCATGGGCCTCGAGAGCCGCGTGGTCTTTGACCTTGTGGATGTTCTGGAAGGAAAATGCAAACTGCGGCAAGCCTTGATCCGCAGCAAACACGTCGAACACCTGTTCCTGCTGCCCGCCTCGCAAACACGCGATAAAGATGCGCTGACCGAAGATGGCATGAAAGAAATTGTCCGAATGCTGATCGAGGAAGAAGGCATGGACCGCGTCTTCATGGATTCCCCGGCGGGCATCGAATCGGGTTTCAAAACCGCCGCCGCGCCCGCCAGCGCTGGCCTGGTCGTCGTCAACCCAGAAGTCTCGAGCATCCGTGACGCCGACCGGATCATTGGCATGCTCGAGGCCCGAGACATCCGTGAGATTCGTTTGGTCGTCAACCGCTTGCGCCCTAAGATGGTCGCGCAAAAGAACATGCTCTCGGTCGATGACATCGTTGGCATTCTGTCCGCCAAACCCATCGGCATCATTCCCGAAGACGAAAGCATCCTGATCAGCACCAACGTTGGCGATCCAGCCGTGCTCGGTGACAGTCGGGTCGGAAACGCCTTTAAGGACCTGGCCCGTCGCATCCATGGCGAGGACGTACCATTCGCCAGCCTGGAAGAAAAAACGGGCTTCATGGCCCGCCTCTCCAAACTCTTCGGAGGTTCATGATGGGCTGGCTCGAGCGGCTGTTCCCAACAAAAACCACCAAAGACACGCTCAAAGAGCGCCTGCAATTGGTGCTCGCATACGACCGGGCGGGCGTTTCACCCGGTAAAGTTGAGGCTCTGCAAGAAGAACTCTTGGCTGTGATTCGCAAGTACTTCCCGAACGATGCCAGCAGCAGCATTCCAGAACCCAAACTCGAGGTTGAACAACGCGGCGATACGGTCGTGCTGACCGCGAACATTCCGCTGCATTGAAAACTGTAAATCGACCTGTAAGCCTCGGGCCAGCAAACTGCTCGAGGCTTTTTCAGGACACGAAGACCAGCAACCAACACCGGTCTGTCGTCAAACGTTCGAGGCCAGAACGCACGAACCGGCACGCCTCGAGCATGGCGGTTCCAGCCTCATCCCATTGCTTGGCGTAGAACTCCTCGTAAAAACCGGCCAACGCAACCGGGACTGCGGCCAATCGCTCGAGAATTGGCAAAATGTCTTCTCGGTCTTCGATGTGAAAGGAGAGCAGCAACGGCACTTCATGCTCATGCAAGGTGTCCTCGTGGTCTGACATCGAACCGACATCCGCATTGTCGAATGCACCCTCGAGCATCACCTGAAGTGCAATCATTGGTGGCGCATTGAACCTGAATGCGGGCAAGAATTCGAGTTCATGGTCAGGGAAATCATCATGACCTTCGGAAACTTCTTTTGTGTACTCCTCGAGTTGCGATTCGGACAGGATGTGTGCCAAAACAAGTTGCGACATGTTCAGTGCTCCAATTCGATTTCGATTCTCACCTCGAGCCAAGCTGCCGGGTGATCGTTTCATCTGTGATTTTCGTGTCCTCGGCGAGCATGAACGCTTTGGACAAAATAATTGCCAGCACCCGATCACCCTCAAAAGGCAAACGCAATTCGCTCGTGTTGACCTGATCTCGAGCGCCACCCGGAACGATGCACAAGTATTGATCGTTGGGTTCCATCAAAATATTGCCGCTGCCGAGGTGAATTTTGTAGGTGCGAATGTCGCCACGGACTTTCAAGAATTTGCCTTCGACACTCGCACGGTCTTTGATTTTCAATCGTGGCACCAGCATCTCGAGCGTGCCGCGCCGCGATTCTGCGGTCGCGGAAAGATCACCGAAGCTGTACGACTGCCAGTATTCGCGGTGTCCTTCGGGGCCACCGTTGACCCAGGTTGGATCGTTGCCGACACTGGCGACACCGACGAACAAATCGACATCTCGCAGGACTTCAGACAAGACAATCGCTGGGATATTCTCGAGCGGGATCGGTTCGTCCGGTTCGCTGTTGCGGTGGTAGCGGCCCTGCTCGTACCCGCCGCCGCCCGCGTGGGCGTAATTGGCGTGCGCGTCGATTTCGTAAAAACGCACCTGATCCGTGGCGAGGTACAGGTACGTGCCGGTTTCGTTGGTGTCCACGCCAAAATTGTCGCCCGCGCCCTCGACCCAGTATTCGGCCCGCAGGTTCCATTTGGGCAACTCGAGTCTGGCGGGTTCGTAACTGTCATCGACCATCAAACGCAGTTGGTTGCGCCAACCACGGGCGGCACAGAGCGCATTGAATTGATGCTGTTTGAGGATGTGCGCCGCAAAGCGGTTCGAGTAAGTCCGGGTGCGAATTTCGGCCTCGGTCAGAATGTAAACCTCGCGGTGCGCCTGCTTGAGGGGTTGTTGAATTCCTCGAGCTTCCAAGTATTCGCGCCAGGCGAGGACTTCGCTGGCATCGCAATGCACCGGATGCCACGGCGTGACGGTCGTATCGGCGTTGACCTCGAGCGGGTTTCCCGCAGCGGTCACGATTGTTCCAGCGTGCCAAATTCCATCTTGGGTCGTTTCACCGTTCTGGAATCGCCAGATCAGATTGCGGGCGATGCAGCCAACCAGCGGGTGCTCGAGGTAACGTTCGTTGAAGACCGGCCAAGTCCAGGACCGTTGTGCCAGCGGCATTCGTTCGATCCGGTTCGTTTGTGCTTTGATCATGTTTTCGAGGTCGTCACGTTCACGTTTCAAGTTTTTGAGTTCGGTTTTGAAATTCGTTTTGATCTCAGACGGTTCGGATTTGCGGGCTTTGCCGTCCGCGCCGAACCAATTGAGTTTCACGTCCGAACCAATCACTTGCATGGTCACGCTCGAGGTTCCCACGGCGACGATTCGTTCGGCGTTCGCGGGCCGAATCTCTGCGATGTTTTCAAAGTCACTGCCAAAATCCAAGCTCGAGTTTGTCAAGACCAAATCGAAGGTCGGAACCGTCAACTCCTCGAGATCCTCTCGGGTCATGCCGCTGCGTTCTGCCGCAACCTCGAGTGCTTTCTCGATTCCCTTCAAAAATTGTGGTTGCTTGGTGTTTAACCGCACCCGTTCGAGTTGACCCACGCCGTTCATGCCGCGCATTCGTGCCAACGCAAAGACGCAGGCGTTGCCAACCTTTGCCGAACGCGGCCCGTGACCACCAAGTTTTTTGAAACAAGCGATTGCCGCATCGCCCAAGCCTGCTGCCAAAGCACCGCTCGAGCCGTTTGAGACAATGAACGCCAACCCGCGCAGCATTTCGCTGTTCGCATCTTTGAACAACGCGCCACCTTCACTGTAACCATTGATGCGTATATCCCATTCGGGAATTTTGCTGCCCATTTTGCGCACGAAACCGAACCACTCGGCGGCCAGTTGCTCGAGCGTTTCTTTCCCGAGTGCATTCACGAACGGTTTGCTGCCCTCGAGCCATTTGTTGCTCGGCACGGCGGAACTGGCGCTGCCTGCGTAACGCAAGAGTTTCGTCCAAGCTTCCTGAACTTTCGGCTCGAGCGATTCAAAAGCGGCTTTGGCCTGGACGCCCCAATCGTCGGTTTGAATCATGATTTGCGAATTTTCCGCGCCTCCGGCCAGCATTTCGTCCAACAATTTCTCGAACTTACGGGCATCGCTGCCGGTCATTTCTGCCATGGCTTTCTGCTTCAGCGCCTGCAATGCCGTGGTCATCGTCTCGCTTTGGTTCGCTAAGATCAGCGACTCGAGTCCCCGCATGATGGCCTGCACTGGCATGGTGTAAAAATATTGCAGGTTGCAAAAGACATTGATGACACTCAGAACGTTGTCTGCGGTGAATGGCAATTTTTGTTTGACCAGTCGGCGCAGCAATTCAGATGTGATCTCACCGACATAGCCGCTCGAGCGAAAGTAAAACCGTTCGTTGATCACGGCGTACATAAACACTTCACGTTGAACTTCTGGCGGCGCATTGATGATCCGAAGACCAACCTCGCTCGAGATGACCGCATCGTAATCTCCCCAGGTGTTGTGCTTTTTGGCCCGTTCGATGAATGGTTTGATCAAGGCTTGCGGATCTGCCTCGGGCGTTCCGGCGAGCACCGGTTCGTAATCATGCTTGGTGGCTTTGCGAATTTTCCCGCGCAACGTTTCGCCAC
>JAYURE010000857.1:0-7722 GCA_043756345.1 Deinococcales bacterium
AATCGTGTCTCCCACTCGAGCTTTTCACTTTGGTCCCAAACTGCGGCTGCACCCGTTGCGCCCAAAATAAGTTCGGATGCAACCGGCTCGAGAATCCCTGCTCGAGAATCCCTGCTCGAGAATCCCGGCTCGATGGTTCAGACGTTCATGTTCAACCAGGTGTACTTGCCGCAATCGTCCGTACTGCCTTTGTGCTTCAACAGGCGAATCAATGCCCGGTGATCGTCACGAATCACGAACGAAATCTGTTCGACCCCTCGAGATTTCAATTCGTTCAAAGCCGTCATGTACAGCACCTCGGCGCTTTTGAGGGTGCGGTGGTCCGGGTGAATGTACAGGGTTTCGGTCAACGCCCAACGGTGCGACATGATTTTGCAGAAGGTGAACCCGACAACCAAACCGTTCTTCTCGAGCACCATCAGGACGTTCTCACGGCGGTCCTTGACCCATTCGAGCAGTTCGGATTTGCTGTAGAAGATCAGTTGATCGCTGACCTTGAATTCATCGGTGCTGGTGCCCAACTCGTAGATCACACGGATGTCGGTGCTGGTGGCGTAGCGGGCCACGAACTGATCAGCGCTGACCTGTCCGCTCGGTATCAAATAGCGTGGAATGACCTCAAGACTGTTCTCGCTGCTGCGTTGCATTGTGCTCCCCCTCCCAGGGACTGGCCCAGTGTGCTGCAAAAAGCTTTAGGGCCGATCAAGTCCAAGATCAATTGCTCGAGGTGATCGGGGGTTCAACTCGACTCCAGCCAAACCATACCGGATAGCCTGATGCTATCGGTATGAGCCTCTTCGCATTGCAACCTCAGCTAAAGTCGAGGTCCAATCTTGAGATTCAATGTTGAAGTCCAGGCCAACAAAACTCGAGCCTGTGTTTACTCGAGTTTCAATTTCGGGCTTGATGCTTGAGCTTAATTTCTGGGCCTCATTTCGGGGCCTCATTTTCTGGCCGCATTAATGGGAACAGCAACACATCACGAATCGAATGGTTGTTGGTCAGCAACATCGCCAAACGGTCAATGCCCATGCCCATGCCGCCCGCGGGCGGCATTCCATACTCGAGCGCCAAGAGGAAATCCTCGTCCAGTTGGTGCGCCTCGTCATCACCGGCATCGCGGCGTGCGGTTTGCGCCTCGAAACGGGCACGTTGGTCAAAAGCGTCGTTCAATTCGCTGTAAATCGGTGAGAGTTCAAAACCTGCCACGAATAAGTCCGTGCGTTCGGTCAGGTTGGCCCTCGAGCGATGCTTTTTGACCAGTGGACTGGTCGCCAATGGCATGTCCATGACGAAAGTCGGTTGGATCAAGGAATGTTCAACGTAATGCCCAAAGAGTTTGTCCAGCAATTTGTACGAAGGCGTCTTGCGATGCTCCGGGTGGTGCGTGTCCGACCAGACGCGCAATTTCTCGAGGTCGAGTGGATCGAAATCCAAACCTGCGGCGTCTTTGAGCGAAGTGGTGAAATCGATCCGAGCGAACGGCGCTCCGAAATCAATCGTCTGCTCGCCGAATGGCAGGCTGGTCTTGCCGCAAACTTCCGTGACCAACGAGCGCAACATCTCCTCGATCAGGGCCATCATATCCTGGTAATCGGCATACGCCCAGTAAAACTCGAGCATCGTGAATTCTGGGTTGTGCGTCTGGTCCGCGCCCTCGTTGCGGTAAATGCGTCCAATCTCGTAGACCTTTTCAAAACCACCGACCATCAATCGTTTCAGGTGCAACTCGAGCGCGATGCGCAAGTTGAAATCATGATCGAGTTGGTTGTGATGCGTTAAAAACGGTTTGGCTTCGGTGCCACCGGCGTTCGGTTGCAGGGTTGGACCTTCGACCTCGAGAAATTCGCGTGCGTCCAAAAAGCGGCGAATGAAACTCACCGCTTTGGCACGGGTCACGAAGGCTTGCCGAGATTCTTGATTGAGGATCAAATCCAGGTAACGCTGCCGATAGCGCAATTCCTTGTCCTCGAGCCCGTAATGTTCGCTCGGCAACGGATGTAAGCATTTGACCAACGGCGTGAAGTTTGAAACCTTGACGGTCAACTCGCCGGACTTGGTGGTGATCAAATGACCAGCCACACCGATGATGTCGCCCAAATCAATTTTCTTGGCGGCATCGAAATGCTCGAGGTCGTTCTTGGCGAACAGGCATTGAATCCGGCCCGAGCCGTCCTGCACCACCGCAAAAATCAGTTTGCCAATGTCGCGCCAAGCCATGACACGACCGGCTATGCTGACGCGCTCCTCGAGCCATTCCTGTTGCGGCTCGAGCTTGCCCGATTCTGGCTTGCCCGATTCTGAGACTGGATGCAAAGCGTGCAATTGCGCAGTGTGATGCGTTTTCGAGTACGTGTACGGGAATTTCTCGAAGCCTGCCGCCTCGAGAGCGGCGGCATTGTTCAAACGGGCTCGGGTTTGCTCATGCAGATTGTCCGGGAAATCGGTTGCGGCGTCAGTGTCGTTCATTCGGGCTCGAGTGTAACCCGGACAGACCGTTGGACGAGACCCCGGCTTGAGAATCCACTCAGTTCGTCGGTGTAACCGTACCTGGTTCTCGAGGTGGCACGATCTCCTCTATCTCACCAAACAGCGTCTCGTAACGTTGCACGTTCTCCTGGAGGGCCTTCAGGAACGCTTTGGCATGACGAGGACTGGTCAGAACCCTCGAGACGACCAGAGCAGGTTGTTGCGGCAAAACCAGCGCGAAATCGAACATGAATTCGTTTGGCAAGTGCGAAATCACCGCGAAATTCGTGTAACGGCCCGGAGCGGTTTCGGCAGTCAACTCGAGTTTGAAATCTGGTTGGTTTTCCATTGGTTAAGTCTACCGGTCGGGACGGACTGCCAAACGTAAGCAAAAACCGAACAACCTGTAGGGTGCGCCGTGCGCACCTTCTCGTGCATCCGGTGCATCCGGTGCGCACGGCGCACCCTACGAATTTCCAAAGAAAAAACCGTCAGCCTCAACTGACGGTCTCAACTTCAAGACTCGAGCTTTGCGTTACGCGGCAGCTTCCTGCAAACGCGGCAAGTACTTCTTAAGTTGGAACCGCACGCGACCCAAATTCTGGCTCGAGTCGAGCGTGGCGAGCACACTGACATTGCCCAGCGGCGTGAGCAGCACTGGCCCTTCGGCAAATTCGATCATGACTTGCGCGACTTCGCCTTTGCCAAAAAATTCGGCCAGGCTTTGACCGGCGGCCAGGCTCGAGGAGGCGACGCCCCCGAGGAAGTCCAGGTCGATGTCGCCACCGTCGCTGGTGGCCGATTCGATCACGAAACCGTCCTCGCCAATAATGGCGATCGAGGTGAGTCCTTTGATGCGGGCGATTTCTTCGAGCAGGCTGCGTAAATCCATGGTGACCTCGTGGGTGAAGCAAACTTCAAGCAGTGTTTTGAACAGGCGGTTTTGGACGGGACGGTCTCGGGCAGCCAGTTTCAGCGGAGCAATCTCGAACTGAGCAATCTCGAACTGAGCAATCTCGAACACGATAGCCTCAAAATGGCCAACCTCGAGTGAATAATTAGCCCAATTCTTGCACGAGCTGCAACGCGAGCCGGGCCATTTCGACCTGAATCTGCCGCAAATCCGCGCCACGTTGCGCCGCCACGGTCAACGAGTACTGCGTGCCAGCCCGGACCGTGATCATCTCGAACTGATCGGTGGTCAGGCTGAAACGAAACAACCGCCCGCCACCCAGACGGCTCCCGGCGCTCGTCGTGGCCCGCACCAGGGTCGCGGTTTCGGCGGCCAGCAGGTTCGCGGCAATCGAATCCCCACCGACGGATTCAATCTCGAGCCCGTCATCTGCGACCAAAACCGCCGTCATCACCTGAGGAATCTGACCTAGGGAACCAAGCCAACGCAGCGCCATTAGCTGACCACCTCGCGGATGCGACCGGCGGCCTGTTGGCCCAACAGTCGGGCCTTGCCGACATTGCCTTTCGGTTCGAGAATGATCGTCAAAAAGAATTCGGATGTGACTTCTTTGGTGAAGCCCATGATCTGCTCGGCGGTGATCAAGATTTCGGTGACGTTCCCAGCGGTCAGGCTGACCGAGTACGCCGCTTTGATCGATTTGAGGATGTTGGCATGTTCGGCCACAATCGTGTCGAGATTCAGGCTCGGGTCTGCGGCGTACTGCTCGATCAGCAGACCATCCATGCCACCGATGGCCGCTCCGAGGGCTCCGTCCACATCATTGACCAGCGAAGATAAGAGTTCGTCGAGTTCCACAGTGTTCGCAGTGTAGCGGATGTTGTGCTGCGCAGACGGGAATTTGACCACACTCCGTTTGAACCAAGGCTCGAGCAAGCGGGATTTGGCCCGAACAACCCTGCTCGAGTGCCAGGGCTTACGCATATGACTTGGCGAGTCTAAAATCTCTGCGGAAATGGATTTGATGTGTGGTGTTACTCGAGTTTCCTTGACCAAAAGTTCCCAAAACAGAACTGTTGGGTGGGCTGTGCCCACCTTTTGCGCAAAATCGGTGGGCATAGCGCACCCTACAAGGCAATTCTTTTGAACTTGAGTCTCATATGCGTAAGCCCTGGTCGAGTGCCGGTCTCATGGCGCGTCAGCCTCGGGCGTGCGGTAGCATGAACGCCCATGAGTCACGAAATCACCATCGGCGCGATCAAACGCGAACTCCCGATCATCGAAGTTGCCCCCGGCGTCAGCGTAGCCCTCTTGAACCTCTTGGGTGATACGGCACTGACCGAAGAGGCTGGGAAGTTACTGGCCGCCAAGCTGCCCGCCAACATTGATGTTCTGGTCACACCGGAAGTCAAAGCCGTACCGTTGGCGCACGTGATCTCGAGGATCACCGGCAAACCGTACATTGTGGCCCGCAAAACCGCGAAACCGTACATGCAAACCCCGGTGATCAAGGAAGTCATTTCGATCACGACGGGTAAACCACAATTGCTGGTTTTGGACGGCGCAGATGTGGCGCTCTTGAAGGGTAAAAACATTGCAATCATTGATGATGTCGTCTCGACCGGTGGCACACTCCGATCCCTCTCGAGTTTGATTGACGAGGTTGGCGGACACGTCGCCGCGACGCTGGCCGTGTTCACAGAAGGCGACGAACGCCCGGAAATCATTTCCCTCGGACACCTGCCGTTGTACCTGAAGTAGATTCGAGTCACAGGTCACGGGCAAAACCTCGAGCTTGAATTGGAGAACACATGTCCACCGAAACGATAAAACTCGAAACGTTCGCGCTCGAGATCGGCAGGCTCCACCGTGACGTGCCCTTGGTGCGCCCCACACCCAACACGCGATTGCCCTTGATCGAACTGCTTGGCGATGCCGAACTGACCCGCACCTGCGCCCTCGAGTTGCAAAAAATCTTGCCCGCCAACAGCGAAGTGATCTTTACCTGTGAAACCTCGAGCATCGTGCTGGCCCATGCGCTTTCAGAACTGACCGGCCTGCCCTACGAGGTGGCCCGCAAACGCCGCCGCCCGTACATGGATGCGCCATTGATTCAAGAGGTCAACGCCATGACGCTCGGGGTTGGTGAAACGTTGTGGTTGGCCTCGAGTCACGCCAAACGCTTGGCGGGCAAACGGGTCGTCGTGATCCTGGATGTCGTCTCGAGCGGTGGCACGATTGCGGCCCTCGAGCGATTGGTCGTGCGGGCCGGTGGCAGCGTCACGGGGCGGCTGGCCGTCTTTTCTCAGGGTGTGCCGAAAGATGGGATTGTGTCAGTCAAAGAATTACCGGTCGGCTGAAAAAGACGATTAGAGACTCGAGCCTTCGTAGGGTGGGCTGCGCCCACCATCGGCACGAAATCGGTGGGCGGAGCCCACCCTACAGATACTTTTCACTTTTGATCCGCCCGCCCAAAAAGTGATACGAACCTACTCCTCAAACTTGAGTCTGCTTGTATAATGCCAGGACTGCTCGAGCCTGATATTCAGGGCAAACTCGACGTGCTCTGGAGATATTAATGGATTACTACGAACTTCTCGGCGTGAACAAAACCGCCGATTCTGACGAAATCAAACGCGCTTACCGAACCTTGGCCCTCAAATTCCACCCGGACAAAAATCCTGGAAACAAAGAGGCCGAAGAGAAATTCAAACAAATCAACGAGGCTTACGGGGCGCTCTCCGATCCCGAAAAACGGGCCGAGTACGACCAATACGGCAAAGTCGGCAGCGCAGCGGGTGCAGGTTTCAACCCGAACGGCGGCATGGGCGACATCTTCGACCTGTTCAACAGCGTCTTCGGCGGCGATGTCTTCGGGCAGCAAGGCGGTCGCACCCGAGGTCGCAACAGTCCAGCACGTGGCGAGGACCTGCAAGTTGAAACCCGCATCACGCTCGAGCAGGCACGCGACGGGGCCGACATCGAAGTTGAAGTGGACCGGCTCGAGGGTTGTGCGCATTGCAACGGCAAACGCAGCGAACCCGGCGGCAAAGGCTTGCAACCCTGCCAGACTTGCGGTGGCGCAGGCCAGGTTCGGCAGATGCAACGCACGATCCTCGGCAATTTCATGACGGCGGCACCATGCCCAACCTGCAAAGGCGCTGGCGAGATCAACCCGGAACCCTGCACCGTCTGTCACGGTCGGGGCCGGACGATCAAACCCGAGAAGGTCATGGTCACGCTGCCCAAAGGCATCGACGGTGGCTACCGCCTGCGCGTCTCCAACGCGGGCAACCACGGCCTGAACAACGGTCCAAGCGGCGATCTGTACGTCTTCCTCGAACTCGAGCCGCACAAGTACCTCGAGCGTGACGGAGACGACCTGCATTACACGCTGCCGGTCGGATTGGCACAGGCGGCCCTCGGCAGCAAAGTCAGCATTCCAACATTGGACGGGGCCGAACCACTCGAGATTCCAGCCGGAGCCCAACACGGCGAGCAAATTCGCATTCGCGGTAAGGGAATGCCACGCTTGCAAGCTCGAGGTGAAGGCGATCTGTTCGTGACCCTGAACGTCAAAGTACCCAAAGGCATTTCCAAACGCGCCCGCGAACTGCTCGAGGAATACGCCAAAGAGGTCGGCGAGGAAGTCAGCGATCACCAACCGGGATTCTTTGAACGGATCGGAAAAGCGTTTCGCGGGGATTAAAGTTTAGCTCGAGACGCTTAGGGCGATCACAGGGATCGCCCCTACAAAATCAGGCGTTGGCTTCGACAAATCCCTTGAACGCCTCGATCTCGTCACGGATGGCCTGTTCGATTCGGGCTTTCATCAACGGCTCGAGTGCGAAACCCAGAAAACCGGGTTTGATGCCGTATTGCACGTCAAACGTCATGCTGGTTGATTCACCAATAGCCTCGAACCGGGCTGTGGCGAGGCCACGTACTCCGATGGGCGTGCCAATCAAAAATGACCTGCGGTGAAACAAATTCGTTTCAACCTCGAGCACTTCTTCAAGCGCGTTGGGTTGACCATCGAATTCGATCACATACTTAGAACCGATCCGATTTAACGGGCCGGTCACGCCGGTCACGGCGATGGCTTTCGGGAACCATTTCGGAATGTGCTTGGCGCTCGTGTGCAACTCGTAGACTCGAGCGACCGGGGCGTTGATCCGGGTGGTGAATTGAAGTTTGCCCACAGAATGAGCATACGACGTTTGAGGCTCGGGGCGAGCAAAAAATGGGCTCGAGGGTGCAGCCGCAGAATGGGACAAGCTCCAAAAGTCACCCCCTGCGAAGTAGCGCCCCAGGCCCGCTAGGTGCCGGTGTTGGGGCAA
>JAYURE010000858.1:0-2777 GCA_043756345.1 Deinococcales bacterium
CAAACAAACCAAAACCAATAACAATGGCATCAGCAGCAAGCCACCCACCCCCGCACCAATGAAATCTAGAACTCGCTTCGTCAATTGCGCCTCTGGGCGCAACAAGTGCCGCTGCACCTCCAAAGTCAACATGCCCGAAACGGCCCGCGCCTCCACCCATTGCGACTCGAGCCCAACCAAATCAGGCACGATCAACACCCGTTGCACACCCGCCAAGGACCCACGCAACAACTTCGACAGGGCTTCCCGAGACAAGCTCGGCATGGCCACGAACACCGCCCGGACTTCATTCGCTGCCAAATCAATCGGACCAACAATCGGCACACCCTGAACACTCGAACCGTACAAACTCGAGTCGTCATCCAAAAACATCACTGGACGCAACCCAAAACTTGGCGACGTAAGCAAATTTCTGACCAACGCAGCACCCGTCTCTCCAGCCCCAAGCACCACAACCTCCTCACCCCAAACCCCAAAACTCAACAACAACCGGCGCATCGCCCAACGCACCAACAACACAGACAACAACGCCAGAACACCCGAAATCAACAACGCAATCCGCGCCCAACCATTGCCCGCATTCGTAAAATACAAGACCGTCGTGGACAACAAAAACGCGATCAACACCGCTCGAGTCGTGCGTCGCACCTGTTCAACTGGACTCAGCCCCCAACCCGGAAACAACCCCTCAAGCCAGGCGCTCGCCAACCACGCTGGCAACACCACCGTCGCCAATTTCGGAATCGTGTGGTCACCAACCAACGCACCTCGAGCTTCAAAAACCAACCAAACTCCCAACGTCAGTGCGAACAAATCGCCCGCAGCGATCAAAAGGGCATTCAAAAACACCCGAGATCGTTGAAACGACCCGCCCGAATGCACAACCGACCCTCGAGACATCACAGACACGCCAGGCAACCCCATTTCAACCACAGTTTACCAAAGCGCACTGATGAGAAATAACGTTGAGCAGGAAAGCTCCAAGTCACTCCGATGGCGTGACCACTGGCAGTTGTCTGACTGCAATACTTTCAGGCTCCCGAACCGCCTCGAGCACCAACGGCACAACCAATGCCATCAACACACCAATCGCACCCATCACCGCAATCAAAAACCCAACGCGAGGCGAGTCTGGCATACTCGGCAATGAGGCCGGAACCAAACGTTGCACCTGAAACACCTGTCCCGCCAAACGCTCGAGTCGCTTCGGATCATCAATCAACGAACTCAAAACTTTCACAGTCCCATCCAACCCGGCAAGCTGCGCCCGCAAACCGGCCTCCTGCAACTCCAAACTGACCCGACTCGGATCGCTGCTGCGAGCCACCGGCGCATTCACACGCTGATTCTCGAGACCAGCCGCAATCACCGGGTCGCTCGAAAGCCGCAACTGCTGCTTGGCCACACGCAACCCATCAACGTTCGCCTGCGCGATCTCACGGTCAAAACTCACCCGTGCAAGACGCGCCTCGACATTGGATTTCAACGAACCAACCACACGCTCTTGCATGAACTGCGAGACAGAAGTCACCACCTGCTCAACACGCCCTTTTGCCATCTCAGGTGAGGCGGCAACACTCGTTAGCTCGAGCGATCCGTTTTTTTCATCGAACTGCACCTTCGCACTCAAGACCTCACCGGCAATCGATTGAACCTGCGCCCCTTCAAGCCCAACCTGAAAGCCCTGCACCAACGCCGGAACGCTCGGAAGATTGGCAAAGATTTGCTGCGTGCTCGAGGACTGATCCGACTGCGTTGCCTGAGAGGTCAACTGATCCGACTGCAATTTTAAACTCAGCACAGCTTTGCTGACGTAGGTTTTAGGCAACAGCAAACCAAGCAACAAACCAATGATCGGGAAAAGCACTGCGAGCAACCAAAACACCACACTACGCCGCTGGTACACCAAGTAAATATCCCGCAACGAAAGCTCTTCCACTTCAACTCTCCTTAAAACAAAACCCTGAATAACAACAAAACAGGCTACTCTAACCTTGTTTCAAACCCGACCGGAACTCCATGAGTTGAGCCTCGACAAATGCCTTAAATTCTGCACGAAACCGTACCTCACTAAACCGCTCGGCATGAGCACGAATTTTCAGCGGATCAAACGTCATTCCTTCAAACCGATCAACCGACTCGAGAATCGACTCGACCGACTGCTCCAAAAAGAAAACACCCGTTACATCAGAAACAACCGTCTCGAGCGAACCACCCTTACCAAACGCAATCACCGGTGTACCACACGCCTGAGCTTCAACGGGCGTGATACCGAAATCCTCCTCGGCAGCAAATACAAAGGCTCGAGCACGCTGCATGTGATCACGCAAGACCTCAAACGGCTGGAAACCCATGATCTGAACATTCGGCCCAGCCTTGGCCCGAACCTTGTCCAAATCGGGACCATCACCAATCACCACCAACTTGCGTTCAGGGGTTCTCGAAAACGCCTCGACAATCAAATCCATGCGCTTGTACGGCACCATTCGGGAGGCGGTCAAAAAGAAATCTTCCTTGCCGGTTATAAGCGCGAAAGCATTCACATTGACTGGCGGATAGATGACCTGCGAATCACGACGATAAACTTTAAATACACGTCGAGCAATAAAATTTGAGTTCACAACAAAATGATCCACCCCATTTGCGGTTCGCAAATCCCATACTCGCAAATAATGTAGGACAGTCTTCGTTAGCCAACCTTTCAAGCCGCTGGTCAGTCCAGATTCAAGCAAGTAACGATGCTGTAAATCCCAAACATATCGCATTGGACTGTGACA
>JAYURE010000859.1:0-2774 GCA_043756345.1 Deinococcales bacterium
TTCCGGGCCACCAACTCGAGCACATCGTTGCGGTCCTGTTCCAAGATGCGGGCCTTACGGTCCACGTTGATGTCCAACATCACGCCACGAATGTGAAACGAATCGCCAGTGACCACCACGCTGCCAATGTCACGCACCCAGACTGGATACCCATCGCTGGCCATAAACCGGTACTCGGAACGGTACGAACGCCGCTCGAGCACCGCCTGTTCATACGCAGCCACGGCAGCGGCCCGATCATCGGGATGCAAATGCGATTCCCAAAAATCGGTATCGAGCCAAGCCTCTGGCAAGTAGCCGAACATCGTTTCAACCTTGGCAGTGACCCGCGTGCTCGTCCAGTCAGGGCCGTGAACCTCCCAGACGGCACCATCAATCGCATCGATCAAAGCCAGGTAATCGGCCCGCAATTGACCAGAACTCGAATCGATTGCCATCTCGGTTGGGTCCGGTTCGCCCTTTGGTTGGTTTGGCATCAAAGAACCTCGAGAACGAAGACAAGGCGGTGGGTTCATTTCAAGTGGGCGACTCCCCCGAATCGTCACTTGCAGTTCATGCCCAACCAGCAGACCTATCCATCAGACGGGCCAAAATGGTGAGATGAAATCATCCCAATCGTACCCGCGCCCAACCCAATCGACTGTGAAAATCCTTCGTTCCAACCGCCACACTTGCTTTTCAAAAGGACATCTTTTCAACTGTGAAGCGATACACTCCGAGCATGAAGTATTCGCCACGACTCCTGCTGGCTGCAATCACCATCACGACAGCACTGACCATCGCTTTCGGCTCGAGCCAAATCAAGGCTCAAACCAGCGCTCAAACCAGCGCTCAAGCCAGCGACGAGAGCACATTGATCGCCGCCGGAGACATTGCCAGTTGCCCGGAAACCGGCGATGAACAAACCGCAAAACTGATCCAAAGCATGCTCGAGACCACGCCCGCCACGGTCGCGGCACTTGGTGATCTGGTCTACCCGACCGGCAAGCTCGAGACGTACAAAAACTGCTACGGGCCAACCTGGGGCCAATTTTTGAAACACACCAAAGCCGCGATAGGCAACCACGATTACGCTGGCGGCACCAGCAAAGATTACAGCGCGTACTTCGGTGCGGCAGCCGGACCGAACCCGGACGGCTACTACAGTTATGACCTCGGCACGCGCTCGAGTACTTGGCACGTGATCGTTCTAAACAGCAACTGCTGGGCGGTCGGCGGTTGCGAAACCGGCAGCAAGCAATACAAATGGTTGCAAAGCGACCTCGAGAAAAATCAGACGAATTGCACGCTCGCGTACTGGCATCACCCACGGTTCTCGAGTGCCTTGCACGGCAACAACGAATTCATGCAGGATGTTTGGGCGCTGCTGGCGAACGGAGACGTTGAACTGGTTTTGAATGGACACGATCACGATTACGAACGCTTCGCACCGTTAAACGCCGCAGGCAAACCCAGCAAGACTGGCACTCGAGAATTCGTGATCGGCACTGGCGGCAAAAACGAATACCCGTTCCTGATCACCAAACCCGGATCGCAAGTTCGCAAAACCGGTGTCTTTGGTGTGCTCGAATTAAAACTCAAAGCCTCGAGTTACGATTGGCGTTTCGTGCCAGTGGCGGGCAAAACGTTCACGGACGTGGGCAGCACCAACTGTCATTGAATCCTGGGGTGGACGAATACATGCCTTAAGTATCCAGGATGAAATAACTGAGGGGTGTGCACGGTAACGAAGTGCCTCCAATAAACTGAGTTCGCCCGAACCAGCCAAAGGAGGCACACCCATGCTACCCGAACCGTTTGCGATGACTGATTTCCTCAACCAGCTTGACACCCTTGAACTTCCAACCCTCGAAGCACCTCAAATCTACGCAGATCGAAGCATCCTCAAGGTCTTCCTGTACGCACTCATTCATCAAATCACCAGTTTCAAACTGCTCGCCAAAATACTGCTCGAGAAACCCGAGATTCGGCAGATCTGCAACCTGAAAACCGCACCACATCGGACAACGCTCAGCCGTCGGTTTAAGACCTTGCCGCAACCACTGGCATTGCTGCTCGATCAACTCACCAGCCAAGCCCAAAAGCAAGATCTGATCGATGTCAGCATCACCAGTACCGACAGTACCTTGATGAAAGCAAATGGCAACTTGTGGCATAAGAAAAACAAGGACGCTGGTGAACTCCCAGCCTGCGGAAACATCGACATGGACGCACATTGGGGTAAAAGTGGGTACAAAGGCTGGACGTTCGGTTACTCGATGTTCAGTCTGGTCACGTGCGGTCCTTTGGGGATTGTTTGGCCGATTGAGAGTGTGTTGCATCCAGCGAACGCGAATGATGTGGTGATTTTCAAGAAAGATTTGCTGACGCATCTACCAAGCGAAACCAAGCTGTTACTGGCGGATACTGGTTTTGATGATCAACGATTGGCGAATGCTTGTGACAAACGAAAGATCACGTTGGTGACACCAATTCCTAAAGTTGGAAAGAGCACATCGAAGAAGCGTTTGGCTCGAGCGGCATTATTTGCCACGCCAGATGTTCGGGAGGCGTTCGCGTTACGCAAGACGAGTGTGGAACCGTTTCAAGGGCAAATCAAGGATTTGTTTGGATTGGAGCGTTTGCCAATGAAGGGCTTGCTGAACGTGCGGGCGTTGTGCAATTTGGCGGTGGTGACGTACTGCTTGCTGGTGTTGTTCAACGTTGGGTTGGGTCGGCCTGCTCGAGCATTGAAGGAGACGATGTATTTGCTGGCGTGACCATGCACACCCCTC
>JAYURE010000860.1:0-2771 GCA_043756345.1 Deinococcales bacterium
CCGGCGTTGATCAGTGGGGTCACAACGATCAGGGCAAATTCGCCGTAGCTGCTCAGTGCCAGGGTGGTGACGAAGGCGGTCCGGGATCGCAGGCCAAATTGCGTGAACAGCATGAAAAACAGCAGTCCTTGCAGCGGCAAGACGGCCAACATCAGTGCGCCCCAGGGCAGCAACTCGAGTGGTGGCAGACCGCCCAGGCCGATGGTTAAGAAAAACGCCACCAGGTACGCCTCCTTGAGGCCCCAGAGGACTTTGGAGAGTTCCGGTGTGCGTTCATGCCCGGCGAGCACGGCTCCGAACAGCAAGGCTCCCAGTTCAGCGGACAGTCCAACTTGTTTGGCTAGATAACCACCGGCCAAGGCGAAACTTAAACCGAACATCAGCAGCAGTTCGTCGTGACCGCTTCTCGAGAGCAACCACAGGGCCAGTGGGCGCAGCAGCGGCAGGGCCAGAAACGCCAAGGCCCAAAGGCTCGGTTGTTTGGAGCCGGTGAAGAACAGCAGGCCGATGGCGACCAGGTCTTGTAAGACCAGAATGCCAACCGCGATGCGTCCGTGGTAGCTGCTCAATTCTTGTCGGTCTTCGAGCAATTTAACGGCCAGCACGGTGCTCGAGAAGGCCAGTCCGACCGCGATGAACAGGCCGTTGGTCAATCCGAGCAGGCTGCCAAAAATCGTTAGCATCAGGGCGCTCGAGACGATCAGGTGCAGGCCGCCCACGCCGATAACCTCGCGTTGCCAAAGGTTCTGTAAACGCAATTTCAAACCAACCGTGAACAGCAGCAACCAAACGCCAACTTCGGCGAGTTGATTCAGGGTGGTGTCGGCCCGAATGCCGAGCGCGAACAGGCCAAATCCGGCGATCAAGTACCCAACCAGGGGCGGCAGGCCAACTCGAGCGCCGAGCCATCCCATCAAGTAAGCGGTGCTGACCCAGATCACATCCATGGTCTGACTTTAGCCGATGGCCCAGGATTTGATGTCTCTGTGGTTCAAACGAATTTTCCGTTCTCTTGAAACACTTCGCCATCCAAACTGATCCGGCCCCCTGTTCGCATGTCCAATATCAAATCCCAATGCAATGCGCTTTGGTTCGTGCCGAGCGTTTCCGGGTAACTCGAGCCGAGCGCCAGATGCACGGTTCCGCCAATTTTTTCGTCGAACAGAATCTCTTTGATGCCGCGTTGAATTCCGTAATTCGTGCCGATACCGAGTTCACCGAGGCGTTTCGCACCCGCATCCGTCTCGAGTGATTTCAAGAGGTAATCCTGTCCGGTGTCGCTGCTGGCATTCACCACCAGGCCATCCTTGAATTCGAGTTGCACGCCGGAAACTTCATGTCCGTGAACGCTCGAGGGAACCGTGAATTTCACATGTCCGTTGGCGCTTTGTTCATGCGGCCCGGTGAAAACTTCGCCGCTGGGCATGTTGCGTTTCCCGTCCGAGTTGCGCCAAACCCTTCCGCCAACCTCGAGTGAAATGTCCGTGCCGTCCGCCTCGAGCCGCACGGTTTTGGCCCGTTTCAGGCGTTCGATCAGTGCGGCCTGCATGGTGTGAATTTCGGTCCAGGCTGCGACCGGATCGGGCCGGTCCAGGAACATCGCACGGTAGACAAACGCCGTGAATTGCTCGAGGTTCATGCCTGCATCTTGTGCGAATCCGTTCGTCGGGTAGAGCGTCAGGCACCAACGTTTGGTCTGTCGAATTTTTGCGATCTCGAGGTTGGCGCGTCGCAATCTTGTTTGCAATCTCGAGTCGATTTCAGTCAGGGCTTTCGTGTTTGAATCCGCCAGAATTCGCAGTGTCGCATCGATTGCACCCATCTCGAGTGCGTTCACGTTTGGCGCTTGATCGAGTTGCGCGTCGGTCGCGTGCGTATAAAAATCCTCGAGTTGCTGCGGGTACGAAAACCGCAAGATCGGATACGCCCCACGTTGCAGGATCGTGTTATGCAACGCCCGCACGAGCGGTTCGGCAATGGTGCTCGAGGAAATCATCACGCTCTGTTTGGGTTGCACATCCAGACAGTAATCGATCAGAAGCGCGGCCCATTTGCTGATCATTGGGTGTTCGGTCATGGCTCGAGGCTAACAGATTGAGCGATGAGCAATGAGCAATGAGCAATGAGGCACATCAAAAACACTCGAGTCGCAAATTACGCAACTCGAGTGTTGAATTTGTTTTATCTGATTTCGCTCGATTCGATGCAAGCCCAAAAGGTTTTCCTCATCGCTCATTGCTTGTCTTGCTCATTGCTCCTTTCACGCCGCCAGCAACTCGCGCAGCACCGCCTCGATCTCGCTCTCGCGGGCGGAAACGTGGATTGGCGTTTCGCAAGAATCGAAGGGTTCAAAGATCACCATGTAATCGCGTCCATCGGAAAGAATGTGAAGGGTTAAATCGTCAGCCTCGAGCGTGGTTCCGTTTTCGTTGGGCATCACGTCAAAACGGAAGCGCCGAGAAAGCCTGTCCAGAACGGGTTGCAGGGCTGTGTAGGTGTGCATCATCATCGCCGTCATGTCAGGAATGTACACGTTCGAGTATTGAAAATTCCTTTCAATAATGTGTGTAGGTGGCAAGCCTCGAGATTGGCTGAAAACTTTTGTTTTGCAAGCTGGCTTTCAAAACGTTGCGCGTTGGAGACAAATTTGAGCCTGTGGGCTCGAGCGCGTAGAATCTTGCCAGATACATTGTTCAAGGAGGCACACCTCATGGATTTCGACAAAATGCGGGAAAGCGAGAACGTCGAGGACCGTCGCGGTCAGGGCGGCA
>JAYURE010000861.1:0-2768 GCA_043756345.1 Deinococcales bacterium
CTCGAAAATGTTGTATTTGAAATTCAGATGCCGAGCCAACATCAAATTTTCAACCACGCTCAAACCGCGAAACAACTCGAGGTTCTGAAACGCCCGCGCAATGCCCAACTTCGTGACGGCGTGTGGACTCGAGCCGCTGACCTTCTGATTGCCAAAGCGAATCTCACCTTTGGTCGGTTGGTAAAAACCCGAAATGCAATTCAGCAAACTCGTCTTGCCAGCACCGTTCGGTCCAATAATGCTGGTGATTCCCGTTTCGAGAATTCGCAAACTGACATCCGTCAGGGCGTTCAGACCGCCAAAGGTCAGGGTGACATGATCGACAATCAATTCGGGCACTCGAGTCTCCTCAGGCTTACAGAGTCCACACGCAATTCTCTCGGGCGTTGCTCGAGCGCAATGCGTGACGCTTTTTTTAATTACCGACACCATACCGTCATGCGTGCCACGAATCAAGCGGGTCAAAAGTCAGATGTAAACATGAACGCCTCGGCCGCTTGAACTACAAGTTAAAAATCCAAGTGAAACCCGAAAGACGCGAGCCACCAGCGTCAAGAACCCTGCCGAGCCTCGAGCAGGGTTCGACTGCACAAGAACGGAGAAAAGAGAAAAGTAAGGGCCAGACGCCCTCGAGCCACTGGCCGTTACTTTTCTCTTTCTTGCTCACAAGAAAGCACCTTCTTGATCCTAACCATGCACCTTGCGGGCAGGATCGCTTCTTGGCCCCACACCAGCACCTTGCGGGCAGGATCGCTTCTTGGCCCCACACCAGCACCTCACAGGCTTCTTGATCCTACAGCGGCACCTAACGGGCCTGGATCGCTTGGGCCGCTGTCGGACTGTTCGCGCTTCGTCTTCTTTGATTTTCCTCTGTCTTTGCCCCCTGCCCTTACCGCTGTGCGGGCACCGGGGTTTTGGCGGCGCTCTTGGCAATCGACTGCTCGAATTCCCAAGTCAAATCGCGCATCAACCAACCACCACCGGGCAGTTTGATCTCGCCGGAACGGATCGCATTGACCAGGTAAATCCGCACCGTGTCCGCCTCGAAACCATCGTTAATCAGTTCGTCCAAACGGCGCTCGCCATTCAAGAACAACGGCAGGTCTTGAGGGTTGCGGCTGTTCGGCGGGGTTTTGACCTTTTTCGCTTTCGCATGCTGAATCTTCATGCCATGCCAAGCGTAACGATCAAGCATCTTCAACTTGCCGCTGCTGATGCCCGCCATGGCCGCCTGAGCCATCTCGAGGACCGGCGTGTATTTGGCTCGAGCAGCCGTGCGAATGCTTTTGCCACCGGCAAACACAGCCAGTTTGTCCTTATCCGAATTGCCCAGGTACTCAAAGCCGCGTGATGGGCTGTCGATCACACTGCGCACCCGGCCCCATTCGTCATTGGTCCGTGCCCATTCGGTCATGAAGCCCTGAAATGGCAGGCCAGTCAGGGTTGGGCGTGGCGTCTCGAGCAGGGTCGCATCGGCCAGGAATTTGAACGTTCCGGCGGTTTCATGCAATGGGAACGATTGGATCGCCTCGAAACCCTGCCAATCCAAAATGCCACCGGTGACGACCTCACCAGAAATCAACTCAAGCATTAAGGGCAGTTCGGCATCAAGGTTCAAACGCCCAGATTGACGGGCAAGGTTGACCAACTCGAGCACGCTCTCGAGCGAGGTTTCGTGCAGGCTACCTTCCAAGTGATCTCACCTCAGAAGCAGACACGATTTCATAGCCGTTCGCACCGGTCAGGTGCAACACTCGAGGGCTGTAAGCGTGCAGAATGTCACTCACAGCTTTAATGTACTCGGTCGGGTCGGTTTGGGCCGTGCGATTTGACCAACTTCCGGTTGTTGCCACGACCGCACCAACCGAAGGTCCCGCGCCAGACAAAAACGCGGCACTTGCGCCAGCCTCGAGCGAGGCCCGCAAAGCGAGTTCCAAACCGGGCACGAGTGGAGCACGGTACGGTTGGTGGATTCGATCCAAGCACGCCTCGCGCAAAACGCTTGGATTCTGGGTCGCCACGCCAGCCACCCACAAGGCGGACCTCGAGAGGTTGAACACTGCATCGGCCCGCGAATAATGGCTGGGCAACGCACCTCGAGCCTCACTGGTTTTGAGTTCAAACTCTGGAATGGCGACCAGGATCGCCCAATCCTCCGGCCAGGGCAGTGTGACGCTGACCGGACCGCCCTCGCCCATTGCGCTCGCGGTAAACCCACCCAAGACGGCAGGTGCAACATTATCGGGATGGCCCTCGAGTTCCGCGCAGACCCGCAACACCCCATCCCGTCCGAGCCGACCGTGAAAGATCGCATCCGCCAACGCAGCGCCCGCCACCAGCGCCGCCGAACTCGAGCCGAGCCCTCGGGCCAGCGGAATCGGGTTGCGCACCGTGAAAGCCACAGTCGGCGCAGGAACACCCATGGCAGCACAGGCGGCCCGGAAGCCCTCATGGATAAAATTGTCTGGCGAATCGGCAATGAAGCCCTCACCGGAATACGCAAACCGATCCTCTGACCCAAGAACCGCATCGACCTCGAGCCACAAACTGATCGCCACACCGAGCGAATCGAAACCCGGACCGACATTGGCAATCGTGGCGGGAACGCGAACAGAAACGCTGGGCAAAGGCTCGAGAAGGGCGGTCACAACGATCAGTTTACCGGGCAACGCAAGCCGATGTGAGGTCAGGTTCAAGTTACGCCATCTCGCCGATGTGACCCGTAGCAAATTCCCATAGACTCGAGCATGTCCAAAGTCAGGATTCGC